>JAKAUH010000125.1 GCA_021818605.1 Planctomycetota bacterium | reverse complement strand
TCCGATCTGCCGTCGATCGCCTGATCCGCGCCGCGCAGGATGGTAACGAGCGAGCGGCTCCGGCAGCCCTGCAACTGCTCCACGGGTGGATCCGCCCGGGCGGGGGGAAAACAGGGACCGACCGCCTGCGCACCTGCTCGAGGGTGCGGAAGATCCTGCCCACGGTCCTGGAGCTCGCACTCCCGGCCGTGAGCTTTGAGGCCTTCTTCTGGATACGCCTCGC
Source organism: Planctomycetota bacterium (assembly GCA_021818605.1). GTDB lineage: Bacteria > Planctomycetota > Planctomycetia > Isosphaerales > Isosphaeraceae > JAKAUH01. Next base: position 8,192 of record JAKAUH010000125.1, on the reverse strand, counting down.
AGAAGATCTGACCGCCGTCGACGCCGAGACCGGGGTGCGACTCCTCGCGAAGGCCCTCGTCAGCCGGGACTCCAACACCCGGGACCTGGCCGCGGAGAGCTTGATCGGCCTCGCGAAGATCTGCCCGTCCCGGGTGATGGAGGCGATCGGTGAGTCGGCGCTGAGCCCGACGGACGGTTGGATGTTCCGGACGGACGACTTCTCCGGGCTCCTTGCAGCCATACCCGAGGGCGTCGTCCGGGACTGGCTCGACCGGGCTGGCAAGCGCGGAGCCAGGGCCATTGCCCGCCATCTCCCGCCGCCGGGTCCGACCGAGAAGGGCGAGCAACTCGTCCCACCGCTCACCGAATTCATCCTCTCCCGCTTCGAGGACGACGACGAGGTGTTCCGCGAGTTCCTGGCCGGGACTCACGCGGGCCGGGGCTATACCGGCGATATCTCGACCCGACATGACGAAGAAGCCGAGACGGCCCGTCAATTCCTAGGCCACCCGCTCAAACGGGTGCGGGAGTGGGCGGCGGTCGAGATGGAGTCGGCGAGGGAACACGCGCAGCACTGGCCCCAGTTCATTGAAGAGACCGCCGCTCCGTAACCCAATTGCTTCGACCGAACGGCCAGACTGCCAGGCTGCGCGCCCAGAGTCCCCGATAGCCAGCCGGCCTTCGGCGGGATAGAATGGATCGGTGACGAACCGCGCGCCGGGGGATCGTGTCCTCCTCGGCGGCGGTTCGTGCGGGTCCCAGGTCCCGGGAACATCAGCCGGGGGGTCCTCATGACAACGCCCCTCGGCCCACCGGAAGAATGAATGGAATGGTTGAGCACAACACGACCGATAGCCGCAGCCTGCCCGCCTCCGAGCCCGTTACCACTCGCCGCACTCGGTCGCTCCGATCCCGCGAGATGCATGACATCCAGGACGACGTGCCCCACCACGCCACCGACCGGCGTCAGCCCGACCGGGTAAACGTCGCCCTGGAGCACGCCCGCCTCTGCGCCCGGATCGCCGACGATAACCGCGCCCGCGATATCCTCCTGCTGGACCTCCGGCAGGCCACGCCGCTGGTGGATTTCTTCGTCATCGTCACGGCGGCCTCGCGACGGCAGAACAACGCCATCGCCATTGAGATCGACCAGGAGATGAAGAAACTCGGCGAGGCCAAGCTGGGCATCGAGGGCTCCGAGGAGGGCCGCTGGACCCTCATCGACTACGGCGACTTCGTCGTCCACGTCTTCTCGCCCGAGGACCGCGCGTTCTACGCGCTCGAGGATATCTGGGGCGACGCGCCCCGGCTCGACTGGCAGGAGCCGGCCGCGAAGTCGCCGGCCGAACCCCGGGATGAGCCCGTCCGATGAACGTACTCGACCAACTGAAAGGCCGCTTCGGCAACGCCATGCCGGAGGGCGCGGCAACCGCCGCCGACCGCGCCGCCTTTGAAAAGGCGGTCCGCCCGGCCGGCGACCCGAAGTTCGGCGACTACCAGGCCAACGGCTGCATGGCCCTGGCCAAGTCGACTGGCAAGAAGCCCCGCGACCTGGCCGCCGAGATCGCGTCGGCCGTGGACCTCGCGCCGATCGCCGGACCGCCCGAGGTCGCCGGGCCGGGGTTCCTCAACGTCCGCCTCAACGACGCCTTCATCGCCGGCGCGCTGGGCGACCTGCTGGCCGACGGTCGTCATGGACTGGTCCCGCCGCGGCAGGCCAGAACGGTGGTCGTCGACTTCTCCTCGCCCAACGTCGCCAAGCCGATGCACGTCGGCCACCTGCGGTCGACAGTCATCGGCGACAGCCTGGCCCGCATCCTCGCCGCGGCCGGGCACACGGTCGTCCGCGACAACCACCTGGGCGACTGGGGCTCGCAGTTCGGCATGATCCTCTGGGGCTGGAAGAACGCCCGCGATGAGGCGAACTACACCGAGGACCCCGTCGGCGAACTGGCGCGACTTTATCGCCTGGTCAATGACCGCATCGACGCCGGCGATGCGGCCCTCAAGGAAGCCACGCGGCAGGAAACGGCGAAACTGCACGCCGGCGACCCCGAGAACCGGGCGCTCTGGAACCAGTTCATGCCCCACTGTCTGGGCGCTCTTCAGGCGATCTACGACCGGATGGGGGTGAAGTTCGACGTCCAGCTCGGCGAGAGCTTCTACGACAACCAGCTCGCCGCGGTCGTCGAGGACCTCGAGAAGAAGGGCCTGGCCGTCGAGAGCGAGGGCGCGATCGTCGTCTTCGTCGAGGGGGTCGAGGCTCCGTTCATCGTCCGCAAGAGCGACGGCGCGTTCACGTATGCCACGACCGACCTGGCCACAATCCAGTACCGCGCCGCGACCTGGAAGCCCGACCAGGTGCTGTATGTGGTCGACGCGCGCCAGGGAGACCACTTCAAGCTGCTCTTCGAGATTGCTCGCAGGTGGGGGTATGACGCGATCAACCTCGAGCACGTGGCGTTCGGCACGATCCTGGGCAACGACCGCCGGCCGTTCAAGACCCGAAAGGGAGACGTCGTCGGTCTGGAATCCCTGCTCGACGAGGCGACCGCCGAGGCGCTCAAGGTCGTGCAGGAGAATAGCCCCGACCTCGACCCCGAGGAACAGCGCCGGGTGGCCGTCATCGTCGGCATGGGCGCGATCAAGTACGCCGACCTGTGCCAGAACCGGATCAGCGACTATGTCTTCGACTGGTCGAAGATGATGGCGATGAACGGCAACACGGGGACGTATCTCCAGTATGCCTACGCGCGGACGCAGAGCATCTTCCGCAAGGGCGGCACGACCGCCGAGGCGATCCGCGCGGTCCGCCCGGCGATCCTGGTGGACCACCCCGTCGAGCGCGCGATCGGCCTGAAGCTGCTGCGCCTCCCCGAGGCGATCGACCTGGCCGTCGCCGAGCTCAAGCCGAACATCATCACCGATTACCTGTTCGACCTGGCCCAGGCGTTCAGCACGTTCTTCGAGGAATGCCCGGTGCTCAGGGCCGAGAGTCCCGAGCGCCGCGACAGCCGCCTGGCACTCTGCGCCCTGACCGGATTCACCTTGAAATTCGGCGCGGGGCTGCTTGGAATCGATATGGTCGATCGGATGTAACGCACACGAACCACGGAATCTGAGATGGAGAGGAGAAAGACTTAACCACGAAAAACACGAAATCACACGGAATAAAATACATGCAAGAATGTGTGCCGGGAGACTCGCGAGGACTTCGGCAAGAGAATGCCTCGATCGATCCGAAAAAACTCCTGCCTGACCCTGGCCCGATGACGCTCCTCTTCTCATTCGTATTTTTCGTGTGATTTCGTGTTTTTCGTGGTTCCTGCCTTTTCTTCGATTCCGTGGTTTCCGCCCTTTTCGATTCCGGAACCCCTATTTTTCGTGGTTTCTAATCCCATGCCATGGATTGAGCCACGGGGGCAACCTCCCATGATGGACAGGCGAATGCGGTCACGGGTGGTCGTCTCGGTCGGGATGGCCCTGATGCTGGCGGTCGCGGCGGTTCGTGGCGGCGATTCACCGGGGGCGGCGAACGTTGATCGGGAAAAGCCCGGCGCGCACGACGAGCCGTACCGCTCGCCGATCGCGCTGGCGCTCTCGGCCGACGGCTCGCCATTGCTGACGGCCAACCAGACGGCCGGGACGGTCAGCCTGGTCGACCCGATCGCCGGGAAGGTGCTCCACGAGGTCAGGACGGGGGACAAACCGGCTGGCGTCGCGCTGTCGCGGGACGGTCATCGAGGGGCCGTGGCGCACTGGTACGGCTACGACCTGGCGGTGCTCGACATTCAGGGCGACCGGATTGCCATCGCGGGACGGGTCGAGGTCGGCCCCGAGCCGCGGGGCGTGACGATCGCGCCCGATGGCTCGACGGCGTTTGTCGCGGTCGGCGTGAGCAACGAGGTCGTCCGGGTGGACCTGGCCGCGCGCCGGGTCACCGGCCGGCTGGCCGTCGGCCGCGAGCCGAGGGGCCTCGCGATCACCCCCGACGGCTCGCGGCTGCTGGTCGGTAACAGCCGATCGGGGGATGTGTCGATCGTCGACGTCCAGCGCTGGCGGGTCGAGCGGACGCTCCCGATCGACGGCGACAACCTGCGGCAGGTCACGATCGCCGCCGATGGCAAGACCGGCTACGTCGCCCACATGCGGAACCGCAAGTTCGCCACGACGCGCAGGAACATCGATCTGGGCTGGGTGCTCGGCCAGCGGCTGACGCGCGTGCCGCTCGAGGTCGACGCCGACGCCAATGGCTCGTCGCCGAGCTATTCCACCCTCTCGCTCGACCCCCAGGGCAAGGCCGGCAGCGACGCGCACGGCATGGCAGTGAATCCATCCGGGACCCTGCTGGTGGTCAGCCTGGGCGGGACCCACGAGCTGATGATCTTCCGCACCGACCGCAAGCGGCTCCCCTGGCGCGACGAGAGCTCGCGCGACGTCATGGCCGCCGAGCTGCTGCGGAACGACGGCCGGTTCCGCCGCGTCGCGCTGGGCGGCCGGCCCACCGAGTTGGCGTTTGCCCCCGATGGAAAGACGGTGTATGTCGCCAACTACCTCGCGGACGCCGTGCAGGTCGTGGACGCCGAGTCCGCCAGGCTCGTCCGAAAGATCCCGCTGGGCGGACCGAAGACGATCTCGCTCGTTCGCCGCGGCGAGATCCTGTTCCACGACGCGGCCCGTTCGTTCAACCAGTGGTACAGTTGCAACACCTGTCACAGCGACGGCCACACCAATGGCCTCGACTTCGACACGCTCAACGACGGCCGGCAGGACCTGAGCACGTTCCACCTCCGCAGCCGCAAGAGGGTTCCGACGCTCAGGCGGGTCACGCTCACCGGGCCCTGGACCTGGCACGGCTGGCAGACGAACCTCGACGACGCAATGGTCGAATCGTTCACCAAGAGCATGCAGGGCCCCCGGCCGTCGAAGGACGACGTGAAGGCCCTGGTGGCGTACCTCGGCACGCTCGACTACCCGCGCAACCCGTACCGCCAGCCCGACGGCACGCTCTCCGACGCCGCCAGGCGCGGGCAGGACATCTTCCGCTCGGCCAGAGCCGCGTGCAACACCTGCCACAACGGCCCTGAGTTCACCGACGGCAAGATCCACACCGCCGGCCTCGAGGAGTCCGACGACGCGTATCGCGGTTACAACCCTCCATCCCTGCGCGGCCTCTACGACAAGGACCCGTACCTCCACGACGGCCGGTCAAAGACCCTCCGCGACGCCCTGGTCGGCCCGCACAATCCCGACACCGTCGCCGGCGGCTCGGGCGAGCTCTCCGACCAGGAGCTCGATGACCTGATCGCCTATCTGAACAGCCTGTAATCCAGTACCGGAATCCTCTGTCTGAGACAGACATTACAGGCAAGCGAGCGCCAACTTTCGCACACAAATGGAGAGTCTTCTCGCTGGGCACCACCTCGAATTGCCCCGAAGGGACCTAAGGCGACAGGCTGGGCGAGTTTTACCCAGCAGGCGCGACCGGCCAGGAAACCGTCCGGGGAGCTCAGGCGAACCGGCGACGTCAGTCGCCGGGTGCTCCGGGAACCCACCCCGGGAGCCCAGGCGAACCGGCGACGTCAGTCGCCGGGTGCTTTCCCGGTGGATGACCCGACGACTCACGCATCTCCAGGACCCGATGACTCGCCAGGAGCGTTGCCAGACCGGTTGGGCCGAGTCGACGGTAAGAGATTCTTTGCTGCTCGCCTAAACGAATCAGCCCGCGAACCCCAGAAAAACCGCGACACTCCTCGCCGAACACCAGATGGTTCGACCCCGGCATGGGCGGATCGTTCGGGCTGGGCGAACCGGCGACGTCAGTCGCCGGGTCTTTTGCTCTCGGCCTGATGAACCGGCGACTGACGTTGCCGGTTCGCCCGGAAGCGGCGAGCAGCGTGGCCCGAGCCCGCGAGTCCACCCGACGACTGACGTCGCCGGTTCGCCCATGACCGGCCAGGCGGTGTTCGGCGAGGAGTGACAAAACCGCCCTGAGAGAGCAAGACAGGGACCGGGCCGCGGCCGTACCTGTATTGCTCCTTCAGGGTTCTGCTCGAGGGTGAACGACCGAGCCCCAGGGCATTGCCCCTGGCTGGAATCTTTCGCCTTTCAGGGCAAGAATCAAGACTCACTGACCGCACTCCAGCCAGGTGGTGTACGGCGAGAAGTGTCCAAATAAACTCCCCCCTTGCCGATATATCGCCGATGGTCTAGTGTTAAGTATGAGTATGGCACCACGAACATGAAGCTCCAGGTGCACGAGATCGAAGCGTCGTTCGTAGGACGCAAGAAATCAGGCGATTGTCGCCTTCGGATGCGGCAAGGCATGTGACGATTCCACGCGAATTTCCGCCGGAGGAGTTCGCTTTCGCGCCAGTCTGCCGGCATCTCGTCGAGGATTCGTGCCGCGTGTTCGCCGCCGTTTCCACCGGGTCGGTTGCCAGTCCGCGAAGACACGCACCGGATTCCAAATCGCACGCCGCGATGCCATTACGCAACAGGAAATTGACACCATGAAGCGTTTTTCCACCCTTGCCAACCTTCTGACCGGCTGGAATTCTCGGTCGCGTTCCGCGGCCCACGTGCGTCCAGGTCGGCGCCGGGCCGACCGTCGGTTCCAGGTCGCCACCGAGGCCGCGCGGCTGGAAGAGCGCTGCATGCTCAGCGGTGTACCGATCCCGGCCGGCCAGCTCGCCGACCACCAGGTTCCCCTGTCCGACATCTTCTGGAACGGCGGCCCGTCCCTGGCACCAGGCGGCCAGGACCTGCCTTCCCCGTCCGCGTCCGGCGCGATGAAGACCGTCACGCTGACGAACAACAGCCCCGAGATGATCTATCCCTTCATCCGCGGCGAGAACCAGGGCAAGGACCCGAACGCGACCTCGACGAACCAGTACTATGATCCCCAGGACGTCCACGGACACGAGTTCCGTCAATACGTCGGCTATCAGACGTCCACCGGCGATTATCTGGGCCTGCCGCCGGGCGCGTCCGTCACAATCCAGATCCCGCTGGTCCTGTGGGACGGAGACAACATGTACATCGCGACGGACCCCAACTACCTGACCTCGAACAGCCCCGTGTACAATTACGACACAGGTGCCTCGATCAGCATCGCTGGTACGACGCCGTCCGGCACCACGCTGGCCAACACGACGCAATGGGTGACGAACAGCTCCAGCTATCCGACCGGCGAGTCCCCGATCGTCATGTTCTACTACTCCAACACGCCCAAGACCGTACTGCGCGCCGCCCCGGCGCAGCTCGGCGAATGGACGTTTCGGGATCCCTATCTGAAGAGCTTCATCAACGATCCGCTCCAGACGTTCCCCCTCATCAACTACGATGTCTCGTATGTCAACAATCTGGCGGGTCCCGTGTCTATCGAGGCGACCAACGTCCCCATCACCATCGGGGATCGACTGAGCACGACGACGCCGCCGACCTACCTCGGGGCTCAGGACTACGGCTGGAACCCGACGAATCTCGACAAGCCGACGTTCGTGAACCCGATCAAGGACTTCGTCGACAACAAGGGGAAGGCCAGGCTCGGGAACTATTTCGGCGGCAAGGGCTGGCCCGATTATTACAATCCCAACCCGGGCGACGTCGTGATCCCCTCAGGCGCCAACATCTTCCTCGACAGCCCCCTGACAAACGCCAGGTCGCCTTACGCCTCCGATAACAATTACTATCTGCTCGGGAGCACCAGCTACGGCGCCGGGCCGATCCAGCTTGCCAGCATCGGGGCAACCTATTCCCAGGGCGATACGATCCATTTCGATAAGAATTACCTCCCGCAGCTCCAGATCGTGAAACGCGAGATCGACGCCGGCATGCCCCTGGTCATCTTCGCCAGCCTGAGCGACTATCCCGCAGGAACCCGGATCACGGGCGTCGACCTCGCGAAGCTCACGATCACCGTGGATCACACGAACAGCGGCCGGACCGACGGCGGCGTCTACGATATCAACAGGCCGGTCGATGATTACGCAGTTACGGACATCACCAAGCTGTGGTATGCCTGGGCGAACTATTACGTGAAGCAGAACCACTTCCACCGCGAAACCGCGTCGGCCAGCTACCAGCCGACTCTCCCGGATGGGCCGACGAATGAGATCATCCTGACTTCCGCCCTTAAGACGCCTCTGGGTGTGGGAATGACGGTGACGGGCCCTGGGATTCGACCGGGAACCACGATCCTCAGCATCG
>JAKAUH010000166.1 GCA_021818605.1 Planctomycetota bacterium | reverse complement strand
TCCGGCTGCCGGGCATCTGGAGGTGGCCGGCCGGGTCGGTCTTGCGCACCCAGTCCCAGGCGTAGCGGAGCCACCCGGCCCGACGGTTCTGGTCCAGGTGGGCGAACCAGGTGATCTCGTCGTAACCCCAGATCCAGATGCCCCCCTGCCCCGACTGGCCCGGGTGCCGGCTGGCGCCCCAGTTGTCGATCTCGACCAGGTAGGGCAGATGGTCGCACGACCAGCCGCTGGGCGTGATTCCGCCCTTGCTGCGACCGTACAGGCCGTCCGAGAACCCGACCTCAAGGATTCCCCCCAGCGGGTGCGCGGGGACCTCCTTGATGCGGAGAGGGAACGAGTGGATGTCCATCAGCAGGTGCCCGTCGCGGACGAAGCCGCCGTGGGGAACGTGGGCGTCGCAGAGGATCAAGTGTCGCCGGGCGTACGTCGCGGCGTGCTGGCGGATCAGGCCGAGCACCCGCGCATAATGCGCGAGGTCGCGGTCGTTGCCGTTCATCAGCTCGACCTGGCCGAAGTGGATCGCCTCGATGCCCCGGTCGATGTACGACGCGCCCAGGAAGTAGAACCAGAGCTGCGTCTCGGGGCGGCTGACGTCGGGGACCGATTGCCCGCGACGCCAGTGGTCCCGGTGCCGGCCGCGGGGGTCGAGCATGTCGGCGTAGCGGAAGTTTCGCTGCTCCACCGGCATGCCGAGGGCGCGGAACGCCCAGTCGGGCACCGGGACCTGGTCGACCTGCGTGGTGACGATCTCGAAGATGCAGGCCTGAAGGATCATGTCGGGATCGGCGGCGTGGACCTTCGGCACCTGCTGGCGGGCCCGCTCGAGGTTGCTCATCAGCGCGGCCTCGCCGCCCCAGAGGCAGAGCGCCCGTCCGATGAACTTCGCGCCCGTTTCCTTCAGCATGCGGATGTTGTCGTCGAGATCTCCGCGGCCGTTGAGCAGGCCCTCCATCGAGATTGACCGCGACAGGTAGTTCTCCAGCACCTCGCGCGAGATTGTGCGGTCGAAGTGGTAATCACGAGACGTCGCGGCCGTGTGAGAATCGGCGGGTTTTGAAGCGGACCTTGCCTTCTGGGCGGCGACGATCAGTTCCGCCACAGCCTTCGGGTCGCGGGGCGATGTCGGGATGTGGCCGCGGCCCTCGTCGATGATGACGGTGATCCGGCCGCCGAGCTTGCGATAACGCCGCTCGACCTCGCGGGTCTGGCCCTCGAGCCAGGGGTCGAGGCTGCCGGAGGCGTGGATCAACGGCACTCCGGCGCGGGACAGGACGTCGAGGTGGTCGATCGGCGGCGATTTGGCCATGAGGCTCCGGAGCGCGGGGTTCTCGGCGTAGACGCACGAGACCTTGTCGGGATTGTCGATGGCCCAGGCGTACGCCTCGCCGGCCGAGGTGCCCGCGCCCTCCATCACGGGGCGAGTCGAGAAGCCCTGCGCGACAAGGCGGCGATAGAGCTCGTCCCACTGCGACCGAACCGGGCCGGCCTGGGCGGTGATCGGCGAGACGACGACGTGGAAGCCTCGGGCGAGCAACTCCTGGTCGAGGCTCGCATCGCGCGGGAGCGGACTGGCTCGCCAGACCCACGGCTTGCCGGGCGCCTCGGTCTTCGGGGCGATCACGGTCATCCCGGTCAGGCCCCAGGGGCTCGGCGTCCGGGCGTCGTAGCGGCGATAGCAGGGCACGAAGCCAGGCCCGCGGCAGGTCGCGTAGGTGTCTTCGCGCTCGAGCCGGCGATACGAGCTGGAGGTCGCGTAGTAGGACGATCGCTTGAAGGAATCACTGTCGAAACCGGGCCGGGCCTCGCCCTTCGCGGCGTGCTGCTGGAGCCAGTCGACGATGAGCGCGGGATCGCGCAGGCTGTGGGGATGGTGGGCCGGTCCATCCTTGATGACCACGGCGATCCGGCCGCCGAGCTCGTGATAGCGGGCCTCGATGGCCAGCGTGTGGCGCTCGAGCAGGAAGTCCTGGCTGCCGCAGATGTTCAGGAGCGCGACGTCGTTTCGCGCCAGCTCGGCGAGCCGGGCGAAGGCCGGGGGCCGGATCGCGGGGTTGTCGGCGTAGATGGCCGCCACGCGATCGGGGTGCGCGGCGGTCCAGTCGTAAGCGTTGATGCCGCCGCGACTCATGCCGATAAAAACAGGCGTTTTCGCCAGCCCATGCTTGCCCGTCAGGTGGTCGTACCAGGCGTCCCAGCAACGGTCGGGCTCGGCCGTGATGTAGACGATGTGATACCCTCGGCGAAGGAGCTCCACCTCCGCCTGGGGTTCGTGGTCCCAGTACTGGCCGCGCCACGACCACGGCTTGCCGGCTGCGGGCTGCCTCGGCACAACCACCACGCAACGGCGCTTGCCCTTCGCAGGGGCACCGGCGCCGAAGTCCTCGCCCTCCGGCCGGTGGAAGGGCGTGATGGAGAGGTCCTTCTCATCCATTACATAGTCGTACCGCTCAAAGCCGTCGTGCCAGGCGGACTTCTCGCCGGCAAAGGGCGCGTCGCCCTCGGCGGAGCACACCGTCGATGGCGCCAGGAACATCATCGCGACGAGGACGGATGCAGCGAGGGGTCTCGGTGGGCAAGTCACGGTTGAAGGCTCCGGGGAGTGCGGCGGGCGCTGAGGATGGTCGGCTCGGACTAGTTTATTCGGACCGGCGGAGCCAGGGCCACTTCCCAGTCTCAGCCGAACTCAGCCCCTTGACTTCCTTCGACCGCTGTCTATATTGACCGTTGTCGAAGGAACGAGTGGCCAGGAGGAGCAGATGTCGCCGGAGCGGTTTCAGCAGGTGTCGAAGGCGCTGGCGGACCCGCAGCGGTTCGCGATTCTCGAGCGGATTGCCGGAAACCCGGGCGAGCTGGCCTGCAAGGCCGTGGTCCAGGAGCTGTCGATCTCGCAGGCGACGGTCTCGCACCATCTGAAGGAGCTGGCCGAGGCCGGATTGATCACGATTCGTCGCGAGGCGCAGAGCGCCTATCTCAGCCCGAACCGAGCCGTTCTGGAGGACTATCGGCGTGAGCTGGGGCGGCGGATGGGTCTCGATCGTTGAGAGCCGTGTTGAGGTCGGAGCGTGGGTCTAACGACCGGCCGATCGGGGAGATTCTGCGCGCTGATGATGCCAGCATGAAAGGAAGTCAGGCTGTCCGGCCTGATGAGGTTCAACCATCAGGCTGGAAAGCCTGATTTACCTGAGGGGGTGAGCGATGGCGGAGAGGGGATCGCTGGCGGGCAAGGTGGCGCTGGTGACGGGCGGGTCGCGCGGTATCGGCGCGGCGGTGTCGGCCCGGCTGGCGGAGCTAGGCGCCTCGGTACTGGTGAACTACGCCAGAAGCGAGGGCGCGGCGAAGGGGGTGGTGGAAGGTATCCGGAGCCGAGGCGGACAGGCCCACCTGCTCGGTGGGGACATGACCGACCCGAAGCAGGTGGAGGCGCTGTTCCAGGAGGTGGATCGCTCGCACGGCGGGCGCGTCGATATCCTGGTCAACAACGCCGGGATCTATCTGCAAGGGCCGCTTGCAGAGTTCTCGCTCGAAGACTTTGACCGGACATTTGCGGTGAACGTGCGGTCGCTCTTCCTGGTGACGAAGGCGGCGCTGTCGCGGATTCCGGACGGCGGGCGGATCATCAACCTGGGAAGCATCGTCGGCGAGCGGGTGCCATTTCCGGGCATCACGGTGTACTCGGCGAGCAAGTTCGCCGTCGCCGGGCTGACGCGAGGCTGGGCTCGCGAGCTGGCGCCCCGCAGGATCACGGTGAACGACGTCCAGCCAGGCCCGATCGACACCGACATGAATCCAGCCGACTCCTCGGTGAACCCAGCCGCCGACATGATGCGCGCCTCCATCCCGCTGGGTCGCTATGGAACGGCCGACGAGGTCGCCGCGCTGGTGGCGTTCCTGGCCACGCCCGCCGCAGCCTTCATCAGCGGGGCGACGATCAACATCGACGGCGGAACGATCGCGTGAGGCCCGGTCGAGCTGTCCGCCGATGATGCACCGAGAATTCGGATCCGACTCATCGTCCGCGGATGGCTCAGATGGACGCAGATCCATTCAGATGATCCAACTGGTGGATCACTGATCCGGGCCGACCCTCCCTTGATCTGTGTCCATCTGCGCCATCCGCGGACAATCCCGATCTTCGCCTCAGTCCCATCCACGCACCAATCCTGCCGCCAGTTGCGATTGACCGTGGCGTGCGGTTCAATACAATTTGGCCGGGGTGCGCCCGAAGTCGCAAATCGAGAACGAGTAAGGGGAACGATGTCGGACGAGTCGCGCGAGAGCCTGGAAGACGTGCGGATGGAGAAGCTCCGCAAGATCGCGGAGCTGGGCGTCGACCCCTGGGGACAACGGTTCGACGGGCACCAGGCCATCGGTGACGTGCGTGCCCAGGCACCGGCGAATGAGCCGGGCCCCGGCGGTGAAACTCCGCCTGGACCGGTGGTGCGGATCGCGGGGCGGATCCTGCTTCGGCGCGGGCAGGGGAAGGTCGGTTTCCTCCAGGTTGGCGACTGGTCGGGCCGCATCCAGGTCATGGTCGGGCAGAAGCAGGTCGGCGAGCTCGGCTGGAAGATCGCCGAGCTGCTCGACCTGGGCGACGTCATCGGCGTCGACGGCCGGCTGGGATACACCCGCACCGGCGAGCTGACCGTGTTTGCCGAGTCGCTGACGTTCCTCACCAAGAGCCTGCTTCCGCCGCCGGAGAAGTGGCACGGGCTGACCGACCAGGAACAGCGCTATCGGCAGCGATATGTTGATTTGTTCAGCAATCCCGAGGCGCTCGCCGTCTTCCTCGGCCGGTCGAAGCTGATCGCCTCGTTCCGCCGGACGATGGCCGAGAGGGGCTTTGCCGAGGTCGAGACGCCGACCATGCAGTCGATCGCCGGAGGCGCGGCGGCGCGGCCATTCGTGACGCATCACAATGCGCTCGACATCGACCTGTTCCTGCGAATCGCGCCCGAGCTTTATCTTAAGCGGCTGCTGGTTGGCGGAATGGAGCGGGTCTTCGAGATCGGGCGCGTCTATCGCAACGAGGGGCTGAGCCCGAAGCATAACCCCGAGTTCACCATGTTCGAGGCGTATCAGTCGTACGGCGACTATCACTCGATGATGGATTTGACCGAGGCTCTGATCGTCGGCGCCATTGAGGCGATCGGCGGCGGCCTCGTGCGTCCCTGGGGCGAGGCGACGATCGACTTCACGCCACCGTGGCCGCGGCGGACGTACGCCGAGCTGCTGGCCGAGCACGCCGGGATTGATCCGGGCGACCCGGCCGCCTTGAAGGACCGCGCCGAGGCCGCGGAGATCCACACGGCCGGCAAGGACCCGGACGTAATCCTGAGCGAGCTGTTCGAGGAGGTCGTCGAGGATCGCCTGGATGGGCCGGTCTTCGTCATCGACTATCCGGCGGCGATCTGCCCACTTACCAAGCGGAAGACGTCGAACCCGGCCGTCGCCGAGCGGTTCGAGCTGTACATCCGCGGCGTCGAGCTGGCCAACGCCTATACCGAGCTGAATGACCCGATCCTCCAGGAGGAGCTGTTCCGCAAGCAGCTTGCCGGCCAGCGCGAGGAGGATTCGATGGCCAAGATGGATGATGACTTCGTCCGCGCGCTCAAGCACGGCATGCCGCCGGCCGGCGGCCTGGGGATCGGCATCGACCGGCTCTGCATGGTTTTGCTCAACCGGACCACGATTCGCGATGTGATCCTGTTTCCTCTCATGCGACCTGAACATTAGCCACTGGTTACCTCCAGGGAAGGAGTGTCAAGGGTGTATAAATACGTCCTCTGCTGGCGGTATCTCAGGACGCGGTACATCGCGTTGGCGAGCGTCATCAGCGTGATGCTCGGGGTGGCCACGATGATCGTGGTCAACTCGGTGATGGCGGGATTCGCGGACAAGATGAAGGAGCGGCTGCACGGGGTGCTCGCCGACGTGGTCGTCGAGTCGTTCACGCTGAACGGCTTCTACGACTGGAAGGAGGTCATGGCGCGGATCAAGAAGATCGCCGGGAACGACGTGCTGGCGATGGCGCCGACGATGGAATGCCCGGGGATCCTGCATTTCCGCGTCAACGGCGAGGTGATGACAAGGCCGGTGCAGATCATTGGGATCATCCCGAGCGAGCGGGCGAAGACGGGCGATTTTGCCGAGTTTCTCCGCGACATGTCGGGCAAGAAGATCGAGCCGTCGTTCGCGGTGCCGCTCGCATACCGGGAGAAGACGCCGGCCGGCGAACTCCTGAAGGAATCGCACTTCGACTCGACCGATCCGGACGACGTGCGGATGAAGGAACTGCTCCAGGACGAGATGAAGCAGCAGGCGCCTGACTGTGGAACGATCCTGGGCTATGCCCTGGCGACATACCACCGCAAGGGTCACGACGACATTTACCTGGCGCGGCAAGGGACGAAGGTCGGGCTGCTGTTCCCCAAGTACGGCGAGACCAAATCCGAAGCCGGCTTCACGACGGCCACCACGGTCGGCTACTTCAAGAGCGGCATGAGCGAATATGACTCGATGCACGTTTATCTGCCACTCGAGGAGCTGCAGCAGCGGCGGTACCTCTACGACTACGAGCGCAAGGTGGGAGCGGTGAACCAGATCCAGATCAAGGTCAAGCCGGGCGTGGACATCAACGCCATGTCGCGGCGGATTCAGGACTCGCTCGACAGGATGCGGCCGATGTTCTACCAGGTGCAGACCTGGGAGCAGAAGCAAGGCGCGCTTCTGGGCGCGGTCGCGGTCGAGCAGAGCATTCTGAATATCCTGCTGTTTTTCATCATCGCGGTGGCGGGGTTCGGCATCCTGGCGATCTTCTCGATGATCGTGGTGGAGAAGACGCGCGACATCGGCATCCTCAAGGCGCTCGGAGCCTCGACGGCCGGGATCCGGGGGATCTTCCTGGGCTATGGGCTTTTGCTCGGGGCGGTCGGCAGCGGGGTCGGCATGGTCGGCGGCCTGCTGTTCGTCCGCTACATCAACGAGATCGAGGCACTTCTGAGCAAGTGGACGGGGCGCAAGGTGTTCGACGACTCGATCTATTATTTCAACCAGATCCCGACGATCGTCGAGCCGCTCACCGTGGGCTGGATCGTCGTCGGCGCGCTGACGATCGCCGTGCTGGCGAGCATCTGGCCGGCCGAGCGGGCGGCGCGACTGCACCCGGTCAAGGCGCTGCGGTTCGAGTGAGCGGAGCCGGGCGGTTGTGGATCGATGGAAGTAGGTCAGGCTCTCGGCCTGACGGGGCGAATACGTCAGGCTGGAAAACCTGACCTACGGATCCATGGAAGGCGAGGGTCACGACGATGGAGACGATGGAACCGACCGGGCTGCTGTCGGCCCGCGGCGTGGTCAAAAGCTACTGGAAGGGGCGGAACGAGGTCCCGGTGTTGCGGGGCGTCGACCTGGACCTCGAGCCGGGCGAGATGCTGGCGATCATGGGCGCCAGCGGGTCGGGGAAGAGCACGCTGCTGCACATCCTGGGCCTGCTGGATTCCCCCGACGCGGGCGAGGTCGTGCTGGGCGGCGAGCGGATCGACACCTATCGCGATCGCCGGCGGGATGAGCTGCGGAACCGGACGTTTGGCTTCATCTTTCAGTTCTATCACCTGCTGCCGGAGCTGACCGCGTTCGAGAACGTGCTGGTGCCGCAGTGGATCGGATGCGGCCTCTGGTCGTATCTCTCGCAGCGCAGGCGGCTGAAGCGCGAGGCCGAGATGCTGCTGGAGCGGGTCGGCCTGTCGCACCGGATGCATCACCTGCCGTCCGAGCTCTCCGGCGGCGAGATGCAGCGGACGGCGATCGCACGGGCGCTGGCGGCGCGGCCGTCGGTGCTGCTGGCCGACGAGCCGACGGGCAACCTGGACGCCGCGAGCGGGCAGGGCGTGATCGAGCTCCTGCGCGACTTGAACCGCGAGCGCGGGCTGACTATGATCGTGGTGACGCATGATCCCCAGATTGCACAGCAGGCCGATCGGGTCGTCCGGCTTGCCGAGGGGCGCGTCGAGGAATGGTCGCCCGCCCTGGCCTGAACCGGCTGGGGCGGGAAGACGCTCGGTCCGGGACCGGCAAAACGGTCCCGACGCCGCGGGCCGCCTCCAACGGGTCCTGGATGCGACGGCCCCAGCGAAGCGACAAGGACCGAGCCGATGGACCCCAAGGTCTACATCAGCGGCAAGCTCTACGACAAATCCGAGGCCAAGGTCAGCGTATTTGACCATGGCCTGCTGTACGGCGACGGCGTCTTCGAGGGGATTCGCGCCTACTCGGGACGCGTCTTCCGGCTCAGGCAGCACGTCGACCGGCTGTACGAGTCGGCCAAGGGGATTCACCTGACGATCCCGATGACGCCCGCGCAGATGGTCGACGCCATCAACCAGACCCTCGCCACGAACGGGCTGGTGGACGCGTATATCCGGGTGGTCGT
>JAKAUH010000577.1 GCA_021818605.1 Planctomycetota bacterium | reverse complement strand
TCGGCGATGGCCGCGGCGTGCTTGCCCTGGCGGGCGAGAATCCTCGAGTGCAGGACGGCCGCGCGGTCGCCGCCCCTGGGGGTCCTCGCCAGTGCGGCGACGGTCGTCTCGGCGGCGGGGAAATCGCCTGCCTGGATCAGCAGGCGAGCCAGGGTTTCGCGAGCCGCGGCGACGTGCCGGCCGCCGGCGTAGCTGCGAAGGAAATGCTCGAGCTTCGTTCGTGCCTCCTTCACGCGGGCGGGTTCGACCATGGCGAGGTCGGCGAGGGCCCGTGCCTCGCGGAAGAGCGCGGCCTGGTGGGGAAACGGCTTGCCGGTCGTGTCGGCCGCGGCCTTCTTGAAGTACTCGGCGGCCTCGGCGTACTGGCCGGTCGCCTCGCGGCTTTCGCCGAGCTGATAGTTGGCCGACTGGCCGTCGTAACGGATCGAGACGATCTGGTCGGTCGGCACGGTGGTCGTGTTGCTGCCGAGCGTGACGACCACCTCGGTGGGCGTCTCGTTCTGCACGGCGCCGCGGACGCGACCGCCGATCGCCGCCTTGACCTTCGAGCCGGGGATGAGCGTGACGTCATCGGCCAGCGCCGGGTCGGGTATCGCCCAGGCGATGCCCAGAAGCACGGCGGCGGTGGTCGCCGCCCGCGCGAGTCGGGCGGGTTCAAAGAGCGATCGGGCGGTCGTCATGCACGGGCTCCTGGCTGGCTTTCGGAAAAGGGGGCGCCTGACGAAATGGGGACGGGCCCCTCGAAGACGCGGAGCCGGTCCTCATTTCGGCACGGTCGGAATCTCGTCACTTCTTGGAGAGGCTGACGATCAGGGCCTCGTATCTGGCCTTCATCTCGGGGCTGCCGACGCCGGGGGTCAGCCGGACGATGCCCTGGAGGGTCTGGCGGGCGGGCACGATCTTCCCCTCGCGGTAGAGCGCCCAGGCGACGTGGTACCACGCTTCGTAATAGTCCGCGCGGCGGGGACGGACGCGCTCGAGCTTGCGGGCGAGGGTCTGCCAGTATCTCTGGGAGGCCGGCCACGTGCCGCGCCGGGCCTCGGCCTCGGCTTCCAGCAGCAGGCCCTTCTCGAACTGGGGCTCGATGTACTTGGGATAGCGCTTGAGCAACTCCTCGACGAGCGAGCTGGCCTCCTCGAACAGGCCCTCGCCGCGGAGGGCCGCGGCAAGCTTGAGCCGCGTGCGCAGCATGCTGTTCTGGCTGCCCGGCCGCTGGAGGAACTGGGGGTTCTGCCCGTATTCGGCCAGGACGCGGCGGAAGACGACGTCGGCGTCCTTGTAGGCTTGCAGCTCGAGCAGTCGCTCGCCGGCCCACTGGAGCGACTCGTACGTCTGCCCGCTCTTGGCGGCGGCCAGCGTCGTCAAAAACGCCTTGTACGACTGGTGCATCCGGGCGAACGCAACAGTATTCCCTTTCTTCTTGATCGCCTCGAGCTCGCGCTCCAGCAGCCGGCCCAGCTTGAGGTAGAGCTGCGTCAGGCTGGCGCCGCCGCCGGCCTGCTCGAGGGTCTTCATCGTGGCGATCGCGGGCTGGACCTGGTTGGTGCTGATGAGCGCCATGAGCTGCGCCTCCATCAGCCGCGAGAATCCCGGGCCCGACCGGATCTTCTGTGCCTGGACGACCGGGCCGAGGAGCTGGAGGGCCTCCTGCGGCTTGCCTGACTCGCTCAGGACAATCGCGAGGTCGCCGACATTGCCCACGAACCCGGGATCCGTGGCGGACGCATTGGCCTCGCGGCGCGCCTTGAGCGCCCCCTTGAGGACGTCTGTCGCCTTCCGGGCCTCGGCCGCGGCCTCAGTGGGGTTGCCCCTGGCCTCCATCGCGCGGCTCTTGGCCCAGTGGGCGCCGCCGAGCCGGGACTGCGCTTCGAGCCAGATACCCGACCTCCGCTTGATTGCCTCGAGTGACGCAATCGCTCGATCGTACTGGCCTCGGCCCAGGTAGATGATCCCCAGGTTGAGCCGGGCGTCGTTCCCTTCCTCGCGGTCGGGCCAGGTCTCGGCCGTGTATTTCGCCAGGTCGACCACGCTGTTGATGTCGGTGGTGCGGTCGACCTCGGTGTACGTGTTGTAGGCGTCGACGAGAGCCTGCATGCCGATCAGCGTCGCCTTGGGTGCCAGGCCGGCATGGGGATAGCGCCGCGCCAGGTGCTCGGCCAGCACGTCGGCCTCGTAGAATTGCCTGGTCATGTAATAGCAGAACGACAGGTTGTAGCGGGCGAGGTGCAGCTTGTCGATCTCGGTGACGGGGTTGGCCTTGGCGACGGCCGCCTTGAGCAGCAGGATCGCGCGGTCCCAGTCCTTCTGCGACATCGCCTCGTCGGCCTTCTCCATGGCGTCCTGGAAAGTCAGCCGCGAGATCTCCTCGGCCTTCATCGCGGCCTTCGGCTTGTACTTCCGCAGGAGCGTGAGCGCCTCGTTCTTGAACGGTGACGAGAAGCGCACGACCTGGGCCAGCGTGTCAACGATCTTCTTCTGCGCCGCGGGTTTCTCGCCCTCGCCAATCGTGGGCATCTGGGCGTCGATGGCCTTGGCCAGCTCGAGCTGCACGCCGAGCCCTTCCTTCGAGCGGATCTCGTCGCGGCGGTTGAAGGTGCGGAGCCAGTTCCCGGCCTGGTCGGCCGCGAGCGCGAACTCCTTACGCTTGGACAGAGCCACAATGTAGAAGTAACCGACGTGCCGGTTGAGCGGGCGCAGGCGGGGATCGGAGTTGTCCAGAAGCAGCTTGTACAGACCGATGGCCGAGCCGATATCCCCCTTTTCCTCGAAGCACTTCGCCTGCCACATCTGCGCGGCGAGGCCGGCGAACTGGAGACGGTGCGCGTTGCGCAGGGTTTCAAACTGCTTGAGCGCTTCATCCAGATACTTCGTCCGCTCGGCCGAGCCGGCCGGATACGTCTGCGCCAGCTCATAACTGCACACGCCCTGCTGGAGCATCCCGTCGAGATACGACGCGATCAACTTGTCACGGATCGCGCGCCGGGGGTCCTTCTCGGCCAGCGAGATCGGGAACCGGTCCTTGGCCTTCGCGAGGCCGATGACAGCCTTGCCATAGGCCTCGTGCGCGTCGAGAAACGCCGACCGGGCCTCGGCGATCTTGGCATCCTTCTTGGCCTTGTCCTCGGTCTCATCGGCCAGGAGCATCGCCAGGTAGCCGCGCTCAACCAGCAGCTTGGACTTCTGGACCAGCGCATCGGGAACCTCGGGGCGGTTGGGGTTGTTCTTGATGAACTGATCGAGCTTCTCCCGGGCGTCGCGCAGCAGCTCCTCACGGAGCACCAGGTCGTTGCTGTGCGAGGCCTCGTCGACGAGTGTGCGGCCCTCCTCGTAATCTAGGCCGGTCTTGACATCGGCGGGCAAGGTCGGGTCGTTGCGAAGCTCGCGGATGTAATCGATGGCGACTTCGTGCAGCCCGTGGCTCTTGAGTTCCTGGAGGAACAGCGCGACTGTACGGGGGTCCTCGCCGGCACGCACAGGGGTGGCGAGCCCCGCGATCCACGCCAGGGCAACCGCCACGACCAACCGGCGGAGATCCGCGACTCGACACGACATGGCTGACTCCTCGGACTGGACGGCTTCCGGCCTCCACGCCCGGCCGGCATCGACCCGCGGGGCCCGAGGGTACGGCGGGCCTGGGCGGCGGCTCTATCAATATCCATTTAAGGGCGCCGTGGAAGGACCGTCAAGCCGCGCGAAGGATCGCATGCGTCGGCGAGAGGGGCGATTCCAGGAGGTCGCGGTGGGTCCTTGCCCGCGCCGTCGTGACCTGCCACCATGGCACATCAAGTCGCCCGTCAGGCCCGAACCGGAGGTCGTCCGCCACGTGTCGCGCTATTTCAAATACAAGACCGGGGCCGATCTGCTGGCCGAGGCCCGGGCGCTGGGACTCGCACTGTCGCTCCAATCGGATCCCGCACCGCTGTTCCAGCCGATCGCGGTCGGCCCGCGCACGGTCGGCAACCGCCTGGCCATCCAGCCGATGGAGGGTTGCGACGGCGAGCCCGACGGCTCGCCGGGCGAGCTGACCTTCCGCCGCTACAATCGCTTCGGCGCCGGCGGGGCCAAATTGATCTGGGGCGAGGCCGCCGCGGTCGTCCCCGAGGCGCGGGCCAACCCGCGGCAGCTCGTCGTCAGCCCGGCAACCGAGAGCGGCCTCGCGCGGATCGTCGAGACGACCCGAAAGGCCCACCGCGAGGCCATCGGGCCCGACGATGACCTGCTCGTCGGGCTCCAGCTCACCCATTCGGGGCGTTACTCGGTCCCCCGGCCGATCCTGGCGCAGCATGACCCGCTGCTGGATCCGCGGACCGTCGTCGACCGCTCGACCGGTCGGATCGCGGGTCCCGACACGCCGCTGATCTCCGACGACGAGCTCGACCGGCTCCAGGATCGGTACGTCGAGGCCGCCGACCTGGCCTTCCGGGCCGGGTTCGACTTCGTCGACCTCAAGCAGTGCCACCGGTATTTGCTCTGCGAGCTCCTCGCAGCGCGGACGCGGCCGGGCAGGTACGGCGGCTCGCTCGACAACCGGACGCGGTTCATCCGCGAGGTCGTCGGTCGGATCCGGTCCGCGCACCCGGGCCGAATCATCGCGACACGGATGAACGTCTTCGACGGCGTGCCCTACCAGAAAGGGGCCGACGGCGTGGGAATCCCGGGGTCTTTCACGCTTCCCGCGCTGTCCGCGTGGGGGACTCGCCCGGATGATCCGGCCGAGCCCGACCTGACTGAGCCTCTCACCTTGATCGGCTGGCTGCGCGCGCTGGGGGTGTCCCTCGTGAACGTGTCGATCGGCAACCCGTACGCCAGCCCGCACCTGCTGCGGCCCTTCGAGTACCCGCCGCCGGACGGGTACGAGGCGCCCGAGCATCCGCTCATCGGCGTCGACCGGCATTTCCGGCTCACGGCGGCGGTTCAGGCGGCGTTCCCGGACCTGGCCGTAGTGGGTTCGGGGTATAGCTGGCTCCAGGCGTTCACGCTCCAGGCGGGCGCGGCGAATGTGGCGGCGGGGCGGGTTTCGTTCGTCGGCATCGGCCGGGGCGCACTGTCACAGCCCGACTTCGGCCGGCGACTGGCGGCCGGCGAGCCGCTCGATCGCAAGCGCATCTGCCGGACCTTCAGCTACTGCACGGCGCTCATGCGGTCAAAGCACAACGACCTGGGCCAGTACTCCACCGGCTGCCCGCCGTTCGACAGGGCGGTCTACGGCCCCATCTGGGGCGAGGCCCGCGGGGGGACTGGCGCGCCGGCCGACGAGGCCAACCGGGATTGAAACGAGAGCACCCTGCTCTGTAGAAAGCCGGCCTCGGATTCGACCCGGCCGCGGCGATCGACGTTGCGAAGCCCCACAAAAGAAGGCGTTCGGACATCGGCGCTCCGGGTGAGGCGAATGAGAAGCCACGGTTCACTACAGAGCACCATGTCCCCGTTTTCCCTCCTGAGTCCCCATGGAATGTGTGAATATTATTGGATGTAGACGATATCGGCTCCAGCACGCGTCGACAGGGCTTGCCAAAGCCCTTCCCGCGGCGCGTTGCTCCACCAACCGCCGGGTTGCTGCAAAACACCGACCGGCTTTCCACTACTCTGTCCATAGGGCCATGTGTTAATGCTGTCCTGGAGAAATCTCACTGAACCGTCGCCGAAAAGTACATTGACACCGCCGGGGTGCAGGCTCGAAGCCGAGCACACCTGCGCGTCAATGGCGCCGCGGGCGACTCGTCTGTACGAGTTCGGCGGATAAAAGGTAGTGAACAGGGTGTCCCCCCAATTGCCCATGAAGTACCAACCATATCGCGTGAAGATCACCGGATTGACAATATCGAATGATCGAAGGAGTGCCGTAGCCTTTTCGCTGACGAAAATCGTCTGGCTCATTCCATCGGTTACGGATGCCGGTCTAATGAGGACACTCCTCGCCGAACACCACCACGTTCTCACGCCACTCGGCGAGGCCGCTGCCCGGTCGGTTGCGGCTTGCCGCGTCGCGGTTCGGCTCGGGGTGATCTCTCCTCCCCGCTCCCGGCGGCCCGGCTCCAGATGTAGGCCAGCCGCAGGACCAGGAACCGGACCAGCGTCTTCCGCTGTCGCCACTTGTACCGCACCTTCTCCAAAAACGACACTCCTCGCCGAACACCACCGCGGTATTGGCGTAAACCATTGTGCGCCAAATGGTTATCCGCGGTTTTTTCGTCTCAACTACCGGCGTTCAACCAACGGCCAGACAAGAGGCCCTGCGGCCCGGGTCTGGGCACGGATTTCCCGGGAATTGCTGCTGATTGGCCGTCTGTGCACTGGTGGTGTTCGGCGAGGAGTGTCGACATTAGGCGACGCGGGAATCGTGCTCGGGCTCCCGGCGCGAATGGGGCCGGCGACTCGTGAATTGCCCACTGCGGAAGAGGTTGGACCTTGGGTGAAAACGATCACTGCGCTTTGGGACGATACGGAATGGTATTCTGAGTTGAGCAACCGCGCGATTGTCGAATCGAGCCGCTGGGCCCCGGAAGCGTTGAAACCGCAGTACGTCGACTTGTTGGAACGTTTACGGAAGTCCCGGCGGTCCGCGGCCGGGCATCCGCCGGAGACTTGATCGCATTCGACGTCTCCTGTCGTCCGGCCGCTACGGCCGTGCTGTCGCATGGAGGAAGGAGATCACGAGTTATTCGGGTTCATCCAGAAGGAGCGAGCGTCACCCGGCTGACTTGCTCCAGTCGATTTTCGACAGGTCGGCGAGGGCGAGCAACAGCGCCTGGGTCCCCTTGCGGGCATAGCCGTGGGCCGCCACGGCGCGATAGAGCTGCTCGGCCAGGGCCAGTCCCGGCAGACTCAGGTTCATCCGCCGGGATTCGTCCAGGGCGATCCGCATGTCCTTGAGGAAATGCTCGACGAAGAACCCCGGCTCGAAATTGCCGGCGATCATCCGCGGGCCCAGGTTGTTCAGGCTCCACGAGCCCGCCGCGCCGCTGCCGACGCTCTGGAGCACGACGTTCAGGTCCAGACCGGCCCTGTAGGCGTAGAGCAAGCCCTCGCAGACGCCGATCATGTTGGTGGCGATCAGGACCTGGTTGACCATCTTGGTGTGCTGGCCGGCGCCGGCGGGCCCCTGGTGGACGATCGTCTTGCCCATCGCCGAAAAGAGCGGCTGGAGGGCGTCGACGACCGCTTTTTCGCCGCCGATCATGATGGACAGGCGTGCTTCCTTCGCCCCGACGTCGCCGCCCGAGACGGGCGCGTCCACCGCGTGCACGCCCTTCGCCCGCGCGGCCTGGTCGATCTCGACCGCCAGCGCCGGCTCGCTGGTCGTCATGTCCACCAGGATCGAGCCGGGCCGGGCCGATTCGAGCGTCCCGCCGGGGCCGAGCGTGACGCTCCGCACGTCGCTGGGATAGCCGACGATGGTGAAGATCACGTCCGAGGCCGCGGCGACCGCGCCCGGCGAATCGGCCAGCTTCGCCCCCTTCTCGACCAGGGCGCGCGCCTTGTCGGGCGTCCGGTTGTACACGATCGCCGAATACCCCGCGGCGATCAGGTGTCCGCACATCGATGAGCCCATGACTCCGGTGCCGATCCAGCCGATCCGCGTCTTGCCCGGCGCGATCTCGATTGCCATCGCAGGCCCTCCAGCTGTTGCAGCGTCTCTTGAGCGGGGTCGTCCCCGGCCGTTACAATCCTGTCCGTCTCTGTGTCCTCGCGGGGCACATTATAACGCCGGATCGCGGGCCGAACAGCAATCGCCCGCGAGCTCCCCTCCTTCCACCGCGCGAGACCCGTCATGGCCGATTCCCTGTCGATGATCCAGCGCTACTGCCAGGGCCGTGACCTGGCGACCGTCCCGCCCGGGTTCCTCGCGTACCTGGCCAACCTCGAATGCGTGGCACGGGTCGCGCCCGAGGTCGCCCGCTCGATCGTCCGCGAGCTGGCCGACCAGCGCGGCAACATCAAGCTGATCGCCAGCGAGAACTACTCGTCGCTCGCCACGCAGAGCGCCATGGCGAACCTGCTGACCGACAAGTGCGCAGAGGGCATCCCGTACCACAGGTTCTACGCGGGCTGCGACAACGTCGACTCGATCGAGGACATCGCGAACAGGCGGGCGTGCGAGCTGTTTGGCGCGTCTCACGCATACGCCCAGCCTCATAGCGGCGCCGATGCCAACCTCGTCGCCTTCTGGGCCATTTTGCGGCAGCGGGTCGAGCTCGGCGCGATGGCGAAGGTCCTGGGCGTCGAGGGCCCCGATGCGCTGGCCGCCGGCGACTGGTACAAGCTCACCCCCGAGCAGTGGAACGGGATCCGCCGGGCGCTGGGCGACCAGCGATTGCTCGGGCTGGACCTCGCCTCGGGCGGGCACCTCACGCACGGCTACCGGCTCAATGCCTCGGGCAAGATGTTCGAGTCGTTCGGCTACACCGTCGACCGCGAGACCTTCCTGCTCGACTACGACGCCATCGAGCGCCAGGCG
>JAKAUH010000746.1 GCA_021818605.1 Planctomycetota bacterium | reverse complement strand
TCTGGCCGCGGCCGGCGGGGCGCCGATCAGCTCGCGGGCGATGGTCGCGGCGATCGTCGCCGGCCGTCGCGTCCCGTCGTTCGGCTCTGTGTGGGCGTCGCGGAGCTGGCGAAGCTCGGCGATGATCGTGTCGAGGCTCTGGCCCTCGATGAACTGCATCGCGTAGAAGTGCACCCCGTCCGACTCGCCCACGCCGAAGACGGGGACGATGTTGGTGTGGTGGAGCTTCGCCGCTGAGCGCGCCTCAAGCCGGAATCGCTCGATCTGCGCCGGGCCGCCGAGTTGATGCCAGGACAGGACCTTCAGCGCCACGTGGCGGCCGAGCGACTGCTGCACGGCCTCGTAGACGATCCCCATGCCGCCCCGGCCGATCTCGCGGAGGATGCGATAATCGCCGAACGTTCCGATGGCCGCTGGCCGGGCGTTCGCCCGAACTGGCGTCGGGCCGGGCGGCTCGGCGGGGTCGGCCGGGGCGATGCCGTCCGGGATGACCGGCGCGGTGAAGACCTCGCGGCTCCTGTCGGATTCCAGCAGCCGGTCCAGCAGCAGGTGGGCCTCGATGGCGCCGGCCAGGTCGGGGAAGCGGGCGGCGTACTCGGCCGGCTCCGGCTGCTCGCCCTGTTCTCGTCGCAGGAGGATCTCGCCGAGGATCAGCTCCTCGGCAAGCGTCGCGTGGGCGCGGGCCGGGGGGAAGCTTTCGAAATAGGCCTCGGCCGGGACACTGCATCCCGCGCGCCAGCGGCGAGCCTGGTCGGCCTGGAGAAAGTTGAGCAGCGCGGCGGGGCCGTCGTCGGTCCGGCCGGCCAGCTCGGCTCGCAGATCGGCCAGTGGGTCGAGGCCCGCGTCGTTCGCCCTGGTGTCGTTCATCGGCAGGACTCCCGTCGCTCTCCGCCGGCCCGTTCTGACGGCGGACAGGAAGTCGGTCAGGGTGTCCCGCCTGACCGAAGAGGAGGAGGAGGTCGGCCCGGGCTGGCCGGCCGGCGGGTCGCGAGGCTCATCCGCCCAGGTCGCCGGCATCGATGCCGAGATCCCGGGCCACCAGGTCAAGGGCCCGGGCCAGTTGCTTGCGCCGGCCCTCGGACGTCCCTCCCAGCTCGCCGGCCACCTCGGCCCAGGTGCGGCCCGCGGCGCGGAGGTCGGCGACGCGGCGATCCTCGGCGGCGAGCCGGACCCGCACCTGCTCCAGCAGGTCGCGGCCCATGAGCCGCCGGGCCGGATCGAGGGTGTCGCTCGCCCGGTCATTCGTGGCGAACGGCCCGCGTTCGTGGCGGCGAACGTCGCGACGGCCGGCGTGCGCCCGCTTGAACTGGTCGAGCAGCTTGTGCCGCGCCATCTGGACCAGCAGCCCCGCGAGCTGCTCCGGCCGCTCGAGATCGAACTGGCCCGCCGCAGCCCGCACGAAGAAGCTGAGCAGGACCGACTGGCAGATGTCCACCGACTCGAGCTCGGCGAGGAAGGCCGGCTCGTGCAGCCTCATCCAGACACGCACCCGCGCCCGGATCAGCGGCTCGTAGCGCCGGACCAGCTCCGCCGCCGCATCGGGGTCACCCGCGCGCACCTGACGCAGCAAGTGTTGCAGCGACTCGTCGTCGATCTTCAAGCGGTGGGACCTCTCACCGGGTCGCCTCGCGCGTCCTGGACCCGATTCGTTCCGGTTGTCATTTTGCTTTATAGCAAACCCCGAGGCTGATGCAAGGGCCTGGGTATCCGCGCAGACCGCCATCGATCGGCGCGAAGCCGAAATCCGGCGGGCCACAGGCGCCGTCCGAGCGATTTTGTCCGCCCGGCCGCGGTCCATCGATCCTTTCTGTAGAAGCTCGTTTGACAAGGAAGCCCGTTCCTTCGCCCGGGCCGTTCGCGTCGGCCAGGGCTGGCTCATTCGCTCCCACCGTTGTTTCACCCCCAGAGGAGGCTCGAATGATGAAGCGCCTGACCACCGACCGCCGTCGATGGACCTTCCGGCCCGGACCTCGCCGCCGCGCCCGCCGGCCGACGCTCGAGGCGATGGAGCCCCGCGCCCTCCTCTCGACCATCACCGTCAACTCGCTCCAGGACCTCGCCGCGCCGCCGGCCGGGACGGTGACGCTCCGCTCGGCGCTGGCCCAGGCGACCGATCCGGGCGGCGACACGATCAACTTCGCCGCCGGGCTGTCCGGGACCATCAAGTTGACGCTCGGCCAGCTCAATCTCAACGACACCGCCGGGCCGCTGACCATCGAGGCGACGCCCGGCACGATCGCCATCAACGCCGGCGGCGCCAGCCGGGTCATGCAGGTCGCCTCGGGCACCACGGCGACGCTCGAGAACCTGACGATCACCGGCGGCAATGCCACCTATGGCGGCGGCCTGCTCAACGACGGCACGCTGACGCTCACCGATTGCACCGTCACCGGCAACTCGGGCAACTACGGCGGCGGGATCGACAACTCCTACGGGACGCTGACGATGACCGATTGCGCGGTCACCGGGAATACGGCTGGCTACACCGGTGGCGGCATCAATAGCCAGGGCGGCACGCTGACACTGACTGGCTGCACGATCAGCAGGAACACGGGGGCCTACTACGCAGGCGGCGGCCTCTACGTGGGCAGCGGGTACGGGTATGGCGCTCCCGCCTCGGCGTCGCTGACGGGCTGCACGATCAGCGGGAACACGGCGACCGGCGCGGGCGGCGGCATCGCCGACAATGTGGAGTCGTCCAACTCCAACGCAGTATTGACGCTGACGGGCTGCACGATCAGCGGGAACACGGCGGCCGGCCCGGGCGGCGGCGTCGCGATGCAGTCGCCCTACGGCGGTTTGGGGTCGCTGACGATGACCGACGCCACGGTCTACGGCAACACGACCCATGGCCAGGGCGGCGGGATCGCCACCTTTGGGGCCTCTGCGACGACGCTTATCTTCGACACCATCTCGGGCAACAGCGCCCTGGCGACCGGCTCGGGCGCCGGCGCGGGCGGCGGCATCTTCGCCCGGACTTTACCCTACGCCACGCCGCCGACCCAACTGCTGGACACGATCGTTTCGGGCAACACCGGGCCCGGCGGCGTCGCCGCCAACCTCGCTGGCGTGGCCCCCATCAGCAACAGCTATGGCAATCTCATCGGCTCGGGCTCCGTCAGCCTCAATCCCGCCTACAACAAGGTCGGCGTGGACAATCCGATGCTCGGGCCGCTCCAGGATAACGGCGGGCCGACGCTCACCCTGATGCCGCTGCCGGGCAGTCCGGCCATCGACGCCGGGTTGTTCCTGCTGAACATGCCCGCGACCGACCAGCGGGGCGACCCGCGGATTCAGGGCACCGCCCCGGACATCGGCGCCGTCGAGGTCACCGAGACCACGCCGCCCATCGAGCCGCCCAGCCTGATGGTCACGACGCTCTCCGACGAACTCAATCCGTTCAACGACCAGACGAGTCTTCGCGAAGCCCTGGCCTACGCGGCGACGCTGACCGGCCCGCAGACGATCACCTTCGCGCCGGGACTGTCGGGGACGATCGACCTGACGCCTTATTATGGGTCCATCACGGTTGCCGATCCGGGCGGTCCGATCACGATCGACGGCGGCGGTCGGGTAACGCTGGACGCCCAGGGGGCCGCCACGGTGGTGCAGGTCGACGCGGGGACGACGGCGACGCTCGAGGGCCTGACGATCACCGGCGGCTCCGCCGCCACGAGCGGGGGGGGCGTCCTCAACCTGGGCACGCTGACGATGGACGACTGCTCGGTCACCGGCAACACGGCGACCTACTTCGCAGGCGGCGTCTTCAGCAACGGCACGCTGACGATGGACGACTGCTCGGTCACCGGCAACATGGCGAGCCCCACCGGCGAAGGCGGCGGACTCTTCTTCGCCACCTACCACGGCACGGCCTCACTGAGCGGCTGCGACGTGACGGGCAATTCCGCGGGCTTCGGCGGCGGAATCGCCGTCCAGGGGTCGGGTTCGACGACCGTGGACGGATGCGACATCTCCGCCAACACGGCGTCTGGCTCCGGCGGCGGTCTCATTGACTATGGCACCAATCTCTCCATGACGGGCGACCGGATCACCGGCAACACGGCCACCAACTACAACGGCGGCGGCATCGCCTTCGTCGGCTCGTCGGCCTCGATGACCCTCTGCATGGTCTCCGGCAACACGGCCCACCTCGACGGCGGCGGCATCGCCAACGCGCAGGGCAGCACGCTGACGATGACCGGGAGCACGGTCATCGGCAATGCGTCGGGAGGTTCCGGCGGCGGCATCGAGAACACCGCGAGCTCGTCCAATCCCTATCTCAAATATCCCGCCAGCACGATCTCGCTGACGGCCACGACGATCACCGGCAACACCGCGGGGGGCAATGGCGGCGGGATCGACAACAACGGCACTCTCAACGCCGCCTTCGTCGACATCTCGCGTGACGCTGCGGCCGACGGCGGCGGGCTGTACAACGCCGCCGGGGCCACGGCCACGGTCACCGGGGCGCTGGTCACCGGCAACGCCGCCAGTGGCGATGGCGGCGGGATCGCCAACGCGGGCACGATCTCGCTGACGATGGGCATCGTCACCGGCAACACCGCCGGCGGCGACGGCGGCCTGTTCAACGCCGCCACGGGCACGGCCAGCCTGACGGCCTCCCTCGTGACCGGCAACGCGGCGGCCGACGGCGGCGGGATCTACGCGGCGCCGGGCGGTTCGGTGACGCTCACCGGCACGTTGGTCGTCAACAGCAAGAAGAACGACGTCGTTGGCTCGGTCTCCAGGATTTGATCCTAGGCCGACCCTGTCGGCCTCGCAGCAGGCTCGCCGTCCCCGACGAATGTGGCGGCGGCCTGCCGCGGTCCGAGACCGACCGGCCGGGCCCGATCCTCGCCCGATGACACCCGTGACGACGAGGGACCGCCCGGCCCGGCGCGATCCCATGATCGCGCCGGCACCCGTGGCTTCGTCCATGTCCGCGCCCCTCGGGACGACGGCCGCGGGCCGGACCGTCGGCGAGCGATTCAAGGGTTCGATGCCGAAAGGCCGAGCCGAGGAGTCTCAATAGATTTAGACGCTCCGCGCCGAACACCACGCCCGAGCTGGCGAGTCCACCCGGCGACTCACGTCGTCGGTTCGCCCAGCACCCGGCCGGATGGTGTTCGGCGCGGAGTGTCTTTTGTTCTTGGAACCCCCCGCGGTACGGGGTATCGTAATGAGATGATGGATTCCTCGGCGGGTTTGCGGCGGGCCGGGGCCGGGGCCGGGACGATCGGCAACGCGAGGGAGAGGTCGCGTGAGAATCATCTCGAGGCGCGGGGAGGGTTGGAGGGTCGGCTTGCTCGGCGGGTTGCTCGCCCTGGCTTTACCCGTCGGTGCGGGGGCTGACGAGCCCGATGGAGGGCTGCGGCCGCTCGTCCAGAAGTATTGCCTGGAATGCCACGGCGGCGAGCAGCCCGAGGCGGGGATTGACCTCGAGGCGATGGCCGACGCGCCGGAGTTCGGACGCCGCTTCAAGGGCTGGGAGAAGGTCGTCCGGGTGCTCCGCGAGCGGAAGATGCCCCCGGAGGATGAGCCGCAGCCGGGCGGCCGGCAGCGGGAGGACGCCATCCGGGAAGTCGAGGCGGGACTTCGCCGCTTCATCGAGGAACACCAGGGCGACCCTGGGCCCGTCGCGATCCGGCGACTGACGAGCGCCGAGTACGCGTACACTCTGCAGGACCTGACCGGGCTCGACCTGCGGGTCGCCGACGACTTCGTCAGCGACGCCGTCGCCGGGGCGGGGTTCACCAACTCGGGCGAGGCGCAGTTCATGCAGGACTCGACGCTCGATCGATACCTCCAGGCCGCCAGGCGCGTCGCGGATCACGCCGTGATCGGCGCGGGGCCTCTCCGGTTCTTCGCCGACCCGGGCAGGACCGGGCGCGAGCTCGCCGCGATCGCGCGAATCCAGGCGATCTACCGCGAGCACGGCTTCCGCACGGCCGCCGGCGAGGGCGCCCGGCCGTTCGGCCTGGACCGATACCCCCGGGCCATGTTCGTGGCCTGGCAATTCCGCTTCCGCGACCGGCTCGGTGTCGGGTCGACGAGTCTGCCGGATCTCGCCCGGAGCGAGGGTGTCAGCGCCCGGCTCTGCGAGCACCTCTGGGATGTCCTGAATCGGGCCGGTGCGCCGTTTCCTCTCTCGCTGATCGTCGATGGCTGGCGATCGCTGCCTCCGCCCGGTGCGGCCACGAAGGCAGACGTGCGTGGTCGTTGCGACGAGCTGGGCCGCGAGCTTCGCGGGTGGCAGAAGACGCTCGCCGCCGCCGCCGGCGACGAGGAGGAGGCCGCCGTGTTGACGGCCGGCGCGCTCCGCGTCGCGGCCAGACACACCCTCAAGGCCGACCTGAGCTGGCCCCAGGGGGCGAAGGTCGTCGCCTTCGAGCTGTCCGTCGCCCGGGCCAGCA
The DNA here is from genome assembly GCA_021818605.1 of Planctomycetota bacterium. Taxonomy (GTDB): domain Bacteria; phylum Planctomycetota; class Planctomycetia; order Isosphaerales; family Isosphaeraceae; genus JAKAUH01. Next base: position 2,081 of record JAKAUH010000746.1, on the reverse strand, counting down.
TGGACCCGGCCGACGCCGTTGTGGTCGTGTGGCGGAACCCTCGCGTGCGATTCCAGCGCGCCGACCGGCGGCGCGCCCGATCCCAGCCGCTCGCGCCGGCGCTGGTGCCCGAGATGGCCGCACGCCTCGCTCTCGGCAAGCATCCCCGCGGCGGCAAGATCGGCAGCGGCGATTTCGCCACCGTCGGCGAGAGCGGGGTTCCGATCACCCTCCGCGTCCCCGATGGGATGATCTCGGCCCAGCTCACTGTCAACGTCGCGCTGGACAGCCGGTCGGACGGACGGGGCATCGTCCGCTGCCGGATCGCTGACGGCGAGGTCGAGGGCGAGACCGCCGCCGAGGTCGGCGACACCTCGACGCTCCTGGCCGACCCGGCCGACCCTCGCGTCGCCCCGTGGCGGGCCGCCGTCGAGGAATTCGCCCGCCTGGTCCCCGAGGTCTCGCATCGCGAGCCGGCCCCCTCCGACCGCGACCCGATCCCCGCGCCTTTTAACAACGCGTACAACAGGCCCGAGCGGAACCACTTCCACACCGCGATCAAGTACCACCGCGACGATGCGTTTTTTGTCGCGCACATCGCCGACGATGAGACCCGGCGCCGGCTGGATCAGGCGTGGGCCGATCTGCTGACGGCGTTCGATTACCACGACGCCAACCTCAAGTTCGTGGTCGACAAGTTCAAGCTCGATCTCAGGGCCAGGACGATCGCCGAGCTCGACCGCGCGGCGATCGACCGGCTGCCGGCCGAGCCCCGTCGGTTCGTGCGGCACCTGAAGGACGAGTACGACGCGATGCACGCGGCCCTCCGCGCCGCCGAGCCGGGCCATGTGGAGGACGCGCTCCGGTTCGCCGAGCAGGCCTGGCGCCGGCCGCTCACCAGCGACGAGGCCGCGCGGCTGCGCGACTTCCACGCCAGGCTGCGCCACAAGGCCGGCCTCGACCACGAGCATGCGATCCGGCTGCTGCTGGCCCGCATCCTGGTCGCCCCGGCGTTCCTGTACCGGGTCGAGACGCTCGCGGCCGGTCAGGGTGGGAGCGGGATCGTGCCGCTGACCGACTGGCAACTTGCCAGCCGGCTCAGCTTTTTCCTCTGGTCGTCGATGCCCGACCAGGCGCTGCGCGCGGCCGCCGCCGCGGGCCGGCTGCACGAGCCCGCCGAGCTGGAATGCCAGGCCCGTCGGATGCTGCGCGACCCGAAGGCGCGCCGGCTCGCGACCGAGTTCTTCGGCCAGTGGCTGGGGTTCTACCGCTTCGACCAGTTCCACGGCATCGACGCCGCCCGCTTCCCCGAGTTCAACGACAGGCTCCGCGCCGCCCTGTACGAGGAGGCCGTCTCGTTCTTCGAGCACCTCGTTCGGGAGGACCGGCCCGTCGATGAGGTTCTCTTCGCCGATTACACCTTTTTGAACCAGGCGCTCGCCGCGCACTACGGCATCCCGGCCGTCGCGGCGAAGGGCGAGGACTTCGTCAAGGTGAGCGGCCTGGCGGGGCAGCGCCGCGGGGGCCTGCTGGGGATGGGTGCCGTGCTGGCGGTCACGTCGGCGCCGCGCCGGACCAGCGCCGTGAAGCGCGGCGACTGGGTGCTCCGGCGCATCGTCGGCACGCCCGTTCCGCCGCCGCCAGCCAACGTCGGCTCGATCCCGGCCGACGACGTGCTCGCCGATGGCCTGACGGTGCGGCAGCGGCTGGAGGCTCACCGCAAGGACAGGTCGTGCGCCAATTGCCACGCGCGGATGGACCCGCTCGGCTTCGCGCTCGAGCCGTACGACCCGCTCGGCCGCTGGCGCTCGGCCTACGGCGACGGGAAGCCGATCGACGCCACGGGCACGCTCCGCGACGGCACGACCGTCTCCGGCCCGGAGGGATTGCGGGATTATCTTCGCCGCGAGGGGTCGAAGTTCCATCAGACGGTCAGCACCAGGCTCGTCGGATACGCCCTGGGCCGGGCCGAGATGGTCACCGATCGCCCGTTGATCGAGCGGATGACGGACGTCCTGGCACGAGGAGGCCGCTTCGGGGAGCTCGTCGTGCAGGTTGTCACCAGTGAACAGTTTCGGAACCGACGATCGCAGTGAGCCGAG
>JAKAUH010000811.1 GCA_021818605.1 Planctomycetota bacterium | reverse complement strand
GCGGGGCCCCGAGGGCCACAGGTTCCCCTGGGGCCAGTTGCGGGATGTCCGGGACCTCACGGGCCTTGCCCGGGTCCATGCGGAGGACACGTGCCCCGTCGGTAGCTTTCCCCGGACGCGATCCCCTTACGGCTGCGAGGACCTGATCGGCAACGTCGCCGAATGGTGCTGGACCCAGGAACCCGACGACGCGGGCCGGCTGACCGCCGAAATCCTCGCCTCCGACGCGTCGGCCATCGCTCCCTCGGCCCTGATGTCCATTCGGGGAAGCGCCTACATGCGACACCAGGTCTCGCGGATGGCGGCGTGGCATCGCGCCCAGCTCAGCGCCTCGCGGCGCAACCGCTGGGTCGGCTTCCGCCCGGCGTTCTACTCGCTGGCCTTCGCCCAACCCGACCGATGACAGAACAGGCCGTGCCGAAGGGATTTCATGATGCCCAACCGACTCGAACGCCAGGTAGCCGCACTGATTCTCCTGATGGCCATCTCCGCCGCCGGCCGTGTTGATGCCGAGGACTGGGGCGCCTATGCGATTGTCCCGGCCAGCGCGACCAACCTGACCCTCGAGGTCGTCGGCGCCGGCTCGGACGAGGGCGCCGTCGTCTCGATCGGCCGGCCGAATCACGCCCCGGCGCAGAAGTGGACGATCACCCTCGGGCAGAAGGACACTTACGTCATCCGGCCCGCCCATGCCCCCAGGCTTGTTCTCGCGGTCGCGAAGGGCGGCACGAGAATGGGCACGCCGATCGTCCTCGAGGCCGACCGCGGCGAGCCGTGGCAACGCTGGTCGCTGTCCAGGAATGAAGATGGTTCCTACTGTCTCATCCCGGCGCATGTGCATGGGATGGGCCTCGACCACCTTGGCGGCGACCCGAGGCCCGGAGCGAGGATCGACCTCTGGGAGAACCGCCCCGGCGACCGCCACCTCCGCTGGTTCGTCCGGCCGCTCGCCGGATCGCCGGCTGTCGCCGTCGGCGGGGTGCCTGAGACCCCGCCGAGCACCTACGCGCCGCCCGAGCTCAGGCCGGGGCGGATCAAGCCTGGCCGGGTCGAACCGTTCACCTTCGCGGCCAGCGCCATCTACCCCGGCACCACCCGTCAGGTTCATGTCTTCATCCCGGCCCAGTACGACGGCTCGAAGCCCGCCTGCGTCTCGGTCAAGTTCGACGGCTACAACGCGGCCGAGAAGCCCGTCCTCGAGGCGATGATCGCCGCCGGCGAGCTGCCCGTCACCGTCGGCGTCTTCGTCCGCCCCGGCGACCTGCCCTCGCCCGTCCAGGGAACGATGGGCCGCCGTAACCGCTGCTTCGAGTACGACGCCGTCGGCGATGCGAATGCCCGGTTCCTGGTCGACGAGGTCCTCCCCGAGGTCGCCCGCCGGTTCGACCTGAAGCTCTCGGCCAGCGGCAACGATCGCTCGATCGCCGGCGGCAGCAGCGGCGGGATCGCCGCGTTCAATGCCGCCTTCCAGCGCCCCGACCTGTTCAGCCGCGTGTATGCCAACAGCGGGAGCTTCGTTGCCTTCCGCGGCGGCCACGAGTTCCCCACGCTCGTCCGCAAATTCGAGCCCAGGCCGATCCGCGCCTATTTGACCACCGGCATGCGCGACATGGAGAACGCGGCCGGCGACTGGTTCCTCCTCGACCTCGAGATGGACAAATCGCTGAAGTTTTCGGGCTATGATTACCGGTTCCGCGTCATCAACGGCGGGCACGTCGCCGGCTATTACGACTATTTCCGCGAGGCGATGGCCTACATCTGGAAGGACTGGCCGAAGCCCGTCGAGCCTGGGCCGGGCGCCCCGAGGTTCCGCGACCTGATCCTCCCCGGCGAGCCCTGGCGGCTCGTCGCCGAGGGGCTCCGCGACGTCCGAGCCGGCGCCGGCAACGAGCGGGGCGAGGTCATGTTCGTCGACGGGTCCGCAGGCGTGATTCGGAAGATCGATGTGGATGGATCGATCTCCGAATTCATCCGCGACGCCGGCCAGGCAGAGGGCCTCTCGTTCGGGCCGCGGGGCGAGCTGTACGCCGTCTCGGGCCGGACCGGCAAGGTCATGCGGTTCGACGGGTCGGGGTCGAGGTCGGGCGTGGTGGCCGATGGGTTATTTGCCCGCCACGTGCTGGCGATGCCCGAGGGGGGCCTGTTCGTCGCCGGTCGCGAGTCGGGCGAGGACCACGATTCGGTCTGGTTTGTCAAGGACGGCCGCAAAACGCGGGTTGACTCAGTCCCGAGGTCGGCCAGCGGACTGGCCTACCGCCCCGACCGCTGGCTTCTCGCCGTCGCCGACGCCCGGTCGAAGTGGGCGTACAGCTACCGGATCAGGCCCGACAGCTCGCTCACCGACCGCGAGCGGTTCTTCTGGTTACACGTCCCCGACTGGGCGGACGACTCGGGCGCCGATGGGGTCTGTTACGCGAGGGAGGGCCAGCTCCTGATCGCGACCCGCTTCGGCGTCCAGTCCTGCGCCGACGACGGGCCGAGCCAGGTCATCCTGCCGTTGCCCGGCCGCTCGAGGCCGCTGGGGCTCTGCTTCGGCGGCCGCGACCACGACATGCTCTACGCCCTCTGCGGCGACCGGATCTACCGCCGCAAGCTCAGGGTCCACGGAGTCCGCGCCACAACGCCGTTCACGCCCGTCCGCGCGACGCCGCTCTGATCACTCATGTGAATGACCCGGGGAATCTCGATGACGGACGGTCGACGTGACGCATGCCCTGCGTCCATCGACCATTCGTCGGTCGCGGAGCCAGCGACCTTGATTGTCCTGGTCTGCCGCGGCACGAGGGGAGCATCCGATCCGCGTCATCCCTTGGCGATATTGGTGGGCCTGGAACGAGGCAAGCGACAATGCCAGCCGATGAACCACGCTCGCCCGATTAGGAGGAACCAGATTCGGGCTCGATACTTTCCGGGTGCTTGACTTGCAGGGGCCGGACATTACACTGAATTGATGTAAGGAATCGCTCGAGACGGGCGATTTTGTTCTGGTCAAGGTGGCCCCACGATTCGGCAAGACCGTATCGCTGGGGTTTTTCGTTGCGCCGGCTGCCCCTGGCTGACAGGATTCGATGACCTCGGGGCCGAGGGTTCCGGCCGCGCCCGACTCCGACGGGATGGGACGATGGCGACGCTCCAGGTCGACGACGCGACCCCGCGATCATCTCGAGGACCGTCGGCGCCCAACGGGGACGGGCGGCTCGAGAGGCCGCCTGTCGCGGCGTCGGAATCGCGACGGGACCGAGGCGGAAACGCGGTCCGAAAACGACTGGCACGGCTCGTGTTCGGAGCGGCCGTGCTCAGTGCCGCGGCCGGGGCGTGGTGGTTCTGGCGGCCCTGGCGCGCAGCAGTCCCCGAGACGGCCGATATCCTGGTGCTCTATGGCAACGTGGATATCCGCGACGTGGAACTGGCCTTCAACGACAGCGACCGGATCGCCCGGATGCTGGTAACGGAGGGCGACCGCGTTGCTCCGGGCCAATTGCTGGCCGAGCTCGACACCCGCCGGCTCGCTGCGGCCGAGGCGCGGGCCGTGGCCCAGGTGGCGGCTCAGAAACAGGTGCTGACGCGGCTGGTCAACGGCAGCCGGCCTGAGGAGATTCAGAAGGCGCGCGCCGACGTGGAACTGGCGCGAGCCGAGTTGGCCAATGCGCGGGTGACATCGGTGCGCAAGACGGCACTGGCGGCCAGGTCTGCCGGGTCGAAGCAGGACGCCGATGACGCCCAGGCCGCCGTGGCGATGGACGGGGCTCGCCTGGCTGCCGCCCAGGCCGTCCTCGACCTGGCGGTCGCCGGCCCGCGCCGGGAGGACATCGACGAGGCCCGCGCGTCTCTTGCGTCCCTCGAGGCCCAGCTTGAGTCAGCGCGAATCGAGCGAGTCGACGCCGCGCTGCGAGCCCCCGGCGCGGGGGTGATCCAGGAGCGGCTGCTCGAGCCCGGCGACATGGCCTCGCCCCAGAAGCCGGTCTTCACCCTGGCCCTCACCGATCCGGTCTGGGTGCGCGCCTACGCGGCCGAGCCCGACCTGGGGAAGATCTCCCTCGGCATGGCCGCCGAGGTCGAGACCGACAGCTTTCCGGGCAAGCGATATCCGGCGTGGATCGGTTTCATCTCGCCGACGGCGGAATTCACGCCGAAATCGGTCGAGGTCCGCCAGCTGCGCACCCGATTGGTCTACCAGGTCCGAGTCTTCGTCCGCAACCCGGCCGACGAGCTACGCCTGGGGATGCCCGCGACCGTGCGCGTGTTCCTGAATCCGGGCCGAGCCACGGGACAGGGAGCCGATCCGGCGACACCGGGCGCGCGACGATGAGCGGTTCCTCCGCGACACCTGCCGAGACTTTCGGGATCACGGCCGAGCCGGGCGAGTTCGTGGTGGAACTGCGGGGAGTCCACAAGCGATTTCAGGCCGGAAGGCGGTCGGTTCCGGCGCTGCGCGGCGTGAGCCTGCGAGCGCTGCGCGGCCGGATCACCGGTCTGATCGGACCCGACGGAGCGGGCAAGACCACCTTGTTGCGACTCGTCGCGGGCCTGCTTGCACCCGATGCCGGCCAGGTCCTCACACTTGGCCGGGACGCGACCCGGGACCCGTTGGCCATCCAGGATGACCTCGGCTACATGCCCCAACGATTCGGGCTGTACGAGGACCTGACGGTCCAGGAGAACCTGGAACTCTACGCGGATCTCCAGGGCGTCCCGCGACGGCTACGCCCAGCCCGTTACGAGGAGCTGCTCCCGATGACCGGGTTGGCCCCGTTCACCCAACGGCTGGCCGGCCGACTCTCTGGAGGCATGAAGCAGAAGCTGGGACTGGCCTGCACCCTGATCCGCGCGCCGGATCTCTTGCTGCTGGATGAGCCGACCGTGGGGGTCGATCCCGTCTCTCGGCGGGAGCTCTGGGCGATCGTCAATCGCCTGGTGCGCGCGGCCGGGATGAGCGTGCTGGTGAGTACACTTTATCTCGACGAGGCGGAGCATTGTCATGAGGTTGTGATCCTGCATGAGGGCGAGGTGCTCGGCCAGGATGCGCCGCGAGCATTCCGCGAGCGAATGCGCGGCCGGATCTGGACCGTCGAGGTGACCGGCTGGAAGCCCCGCGCCATCCAGGCAAGGCTGGCGCGGGCGCCCGGTGTGCTCGATGCGGTCGTCCAGGAGGAGCGGGTGCGGCTGATCTGGGAATCCGGCCAGTCGCCCGAGCCGGACCGCCTGCTCGAGGGACTGGCCGGAGCTGGGCTGATGCCCGCCGAACCCCGGTTCGAGGACGGCTTTATCGCCACCCTCCGCGCGCACGGCGCGACGGGCGGCGCGGTGGCCCGGGCCGATGGCCCCGACGCCGGAGCGGCTGGGCAACCGCGATCCGTCGCGATCGACGCCAGATACGATCGCCCGAGCGGCTCCCCTGTGATCGCGGTGCGCGAGGTTCAGCGGCGGTTCGGCGCGTTCTACGCCGTCAAGGGCGTGAGCTTCGACGTGGCGCGCGGCGAGGTGTTCGGATTGCTGGGCGCCAACGGCGCGGGGAAGTCGACGCTGTTTCGAATGCTCTGCGGCCTGCTGCCGGCCACGTCGGGATCGTTGAACGTCGCCGGGGTCGACGTCCGCCGCGCCGCGGCCGACGCCCGGGCCCGGCTCGGCTACATGTCGCAGCGATTCTCGCTGTACGGCTATCTGAGTGTCCGGCAGAACCTCAACTTTTTCAGCAGCGCCTACGGCCTGGCGGGCCGTCGCCGGGCCGATCGCCTGGCCTGGGCGCTCGAGCAGTTCCAGCTCGCCCCGTTCGCGGCCTCGGCCAGCGCCGACCTGCCGCTGGGCTACAAGCAGCGCCTCGCCCTGGCTTGCGCCCTGATGCACGAGCCGGATATCCTGTTCCTCGACGAGCCAACATCGGGCGTGGACCCGCTGGCTCGCCGCGAGTTCTGGCGGCGGATCAACGAACTGGCCGAGCGGGATGTCACCGTGCTAGTGACCACCCACTTCCTCGAGGAGGCCGAATACTGCGATCGGCTGGCGATCCTGGCCGACGGAGCCATCCTGGCGCTGGGCACCCCCGCCGAGGTCAAGCGCCTGGCCGGCTCATCGCCGGCGCGTCCGTTCACGATGGAGGAAGCGTTCATTCACCTGATCAAGCGGGACATTCCGGCCGGAGGGGTCCCATGAACGGTCCGCATGGCGTCGGCATGGGTCGGCTGGCCGAGCGAGGGGGCCGCGTCATGCGGCTGCGCGGCCTGGTCCGCAAGGAATTCCTCCAGATCATCCGCGATCCCAGCAGCATCGCCATCGCTTTTCTGATGCCCGTGGTGCTGCTGCTGATCTTCGGCTATGGGGTGTCACTCGACGCCGAGCACGTTCCAATCGCCGTGGTCGTGGACCAGCCGAGCGGCGAGACGGCCGAGTTCACCGGCCATCTCGAACGATCGCGCTACTTCGAGCCTGTCGCGTTCCTCCACATGGCCGAGGCCGATCGGGCGATGCGGGAGCGCCGGGTCTCGGCAATCGTCCGCCTGCGATCGGACTTCGCGCGCCGGCGGCGCGCCGGCGGCGCGCCGATCCAGGTCATCGTCAACGGGGTGGACGCGAACACCGGCCGGCTGGTGATGGGATACCTGGAGGGGGTCTGGCTCAAGTGGCTGGAGCGCCGCGCCCGCGAGGAGGGCCAGCCGATCGACCTGGCGGTTTCGGTCCAGGAGCGGGTCTGGTTCAACAGCGCGCTGGAAAGCCGCTATTTTCTCGTCCCCGGCCTGATCGCCATCATCATGACCCTGATCGGCGCCTTGCTGACGGCGATGGTGATGGCTCGCGAGTGGGAACGCGGCACCATGGAGGCGCTGCTGGCGACCCCCGTGGCCATTTCCGAGATCCTGCTGGGCAAGCTCATCCCCTATTTCCTCCTGGGCACCGGCGGGATGGGCCTGTCGGCGGCCATGGCTGTCTGGCTTTTCGATGTCCCCTTGCGTGGTTCGCTCGGGGTGCTGTTTGCCGCCTCCACGCTGTTCCTGCTGGCCGCGCTGGGCATGGGTCTGCTCATCTCCATCGTGGCCAGGAACCAGTTCGTCGCGGCCCAGACAGCCATCATTGTGACCTATCTGCCGGCCTTTATCCTCTCGGGTTTCCTGTTCGATATTCGGAGCATGCCGGCGGTCATCCAGCTTTTGACACACGCCATTCCGGCGCGGTACTTCGTCGCCATCCTCCAGACGGTTTTCCTCGCCGGCGACGTTCCCTCGATCCTGTGGCCGAACGGGCTGGGCCTTCTGGTCATGGCGACTCTGTTCCTTGGCCTGAGCCGGCTGAAATCGCGGAAGCGGCTGGAATAGGAGGCGGCGGTGTGGCGACGAGTCCTCGCGCTGGCGATCAAGGAGTTTCTCGTCCTGCTCAAGGACCCGCGGAGCCGGTCCGTGATCATCGTGCCGCCGTTCGTTCAATTGCTGGTCTTCGGCTTCGCGGCGACCTATGACCTGAACGACGTCCCGTTCGCGGTGTACTGCGAGGATAACGGCGTGGATGCCCAGGAACTGCTGGCGGGCTTCCGGCATTCCCGGCATTTTTCTGAGGCAGCGGCGATCCGCCATGACAGGGAGATCGCACCGTTGATTGACAGTAAGGAGGTCTTGCTGGTCGTGCGCATCGGCCCACGGTTCAGCCGGGACCTGCGGCACCGCCGCCCCGCGGCGGTGCAGGCGATCGTCGACGGTCGCGATTCGAATACAGCCCTGGTGGCGCTCGGCTATGTGCGCAACATCGTCGATCGCTTCAATCGCGAGTGGTCCGCGCGGCATGGCCTGCCGGGGCCGTCCGCTCGGCTGCAACCGCGATCCTGGTTCAACCCCAACCTCGAGAGCCGCTGGTTCATCGTGCCGGGGATCGTGGGGCTGCTCACCCTGGTCGTGACCATGCTGGTCACCGCGCTCTCCGTGGCCCGGGAGCGCGAGCAAGGAACCTTCGATCAGACCCTGGTCGCCCCGTTCCGGCCCGGTGAGATCCTGCTGGGCAAGGCGATCCCCGGCTTCCTGATCGGACTGGCCGAGGCCAGCGGGATCATCCTGGCGGCCGTGTACGGCTTCGGCATCCCCTTGCTGGGCGATCTGACGACGCTCTACACCGGCCTGACCCTGTTCCTGATCGCCGCGGTCGGCGTGGGGCTGATGATCTCATCGCTGGCGGTCACGCAGCAACAGGGCCTGCTCGGTGCCTTCCTCTTCCTGGTGCCCGCGATCATCCTTTCCGGGTTCGCCACACCGATCATGAACATGCCGCCGCTGTTGCAGCGCATCACCGTGGTCAATCCCCTGCGCTATTTCCTCGTGATCCTCCGCGGCGTCTTCCTGGAAGGGACCTCGTTCGACCTGCTGCTCGACCAGTTCTGGCCGTTGGCCGTCATCGGCGCGGTGACGCTCGCCCTGGCCACCTGGTTGTTCCGCCGCCGGCTGTATTGAAACAGCCCGGGGAGGAGATTCTCTGGCGATCGGCAGGCGGCACAGCCGATACAATCGATAGCGTCGCGCACGGTCTATCGCAATGTCGGCGA
>JAKAUH010000822.1 GCA_021818605.1 Planctomycetota bacterium | reverse complement strand
CAGGTCGTCGAGGTCCCTGGCAGTGAGTGCGGGCAGGATCAGATTGCTGTCGGGCAGGTTGATCCCCTTATCGGCACCAAGCCGGGCGCCTCCGGCCTTCGCGTCGGTGATCTCGACGTGAATCTGATCGCCGCAGACCGAGGTCACCACCCCGCCGAGCTTGCCGTCGTCGAGCCAGATCCGTTCGCGCGGACGGACGCAGGCGAAGACCTCGGGCAGCGTGCAGCCGATCGTCGCGGGCGTCCGCAGGCGCCCGAGCGAGTCAAAGCCCGCAGGCTGGCCGGGGTTGAGGTCGCGGGTGAGGATCAGCGAATCGCCCTCGTGCAGCAGCAAGTGCTGCTCGCGGGGCGGCAGCTCGCCGACCACCAGCCGCCTGACCGACCTGCCGTGGCGGCGTCGATCGGCCTGGGCGGGCTCGACCTTCAGCCGCGTTCCCGGCGTCACATAGGCCGTCCTGTCGGCCTCGGCCCAGAGACCCTCGCCGACGGCCGCCACGATCTCCAGGGTCCGCCGCGACCCGCGCGCGTCGGTGAAAGCGAGGTGGTCCCCGACCTCGAGCCGGGCCAGCGCCCGGCCTCGCACGGTGAGACAGCCGTCGGCCTCGGCGGGCGGGGGATGCTGGCTTCCCTGTGGCACGAGCCAGATCCGCGCCGGGGCCAGCACTCGCCCGAAGGCATCGCGCCGCGGACGCCACTTCAGCACCCGTGGACCAGGTCCGATCGGCCCGGTGCGTAGCTTCGGCCCGGCGAGGTCCATCAGAATTCGACAGGGTCTGCCGACGTCCTGCTCGGCCCGCCGCAGGTGGGCGACCATCCGGCGCCAGGCAGGCGCATCGTCGTGGGCGCAGTTGATCCGCATGCAATTCATGCCGCGGTCGAGCAGATCGCGGACGAGCCCATGGTCCTCGGCAGCATCGCCGGGCATCGTCACCATGATCCTCACGGACCGACCGGCGGGCTCGGGCCCGAGAAGGCCCACGGCATTCGCCTCCAGCCGGTCGATCCCCTCATCGAACCCAACGCACGTCCCCGCGCGGCACGGCGGACTCCACGGGCGATGGGCGAGTTGATGGAGGACCGTCAGGACGGCGTCGACCGTCGCCATGACATGGCTTTCCGTCCGGCCCAGCGACGAGAGGCCCAGACGCGCCAGCTTTTCCTGGAGCGGGCGGATATCGCGCCGCCGCAGCGCCAGGTAATGCAGCAGATTGCGCGCGCTGGCCTGGTTGGATTCGGGAAGTCCCGCGATCAGGCCGGCCCGGTGTCGCTCCAGCTCGATGAGGTTGGCTCGGACCGCTTCCAGCTCGACGATCAGATCCTCGACCCCGGCCTCGGCCGGCCGGCTGTCCGCGCGCGGGCCGGGCGGACCGTCCGCACTGGCGTCGGCCACGGTCCCCGGACGACTGCCCTCCGGCACGGAGTCCGGCCTCGCCGTGCCCCGCGCTCTCGACTTTCCATGAGGTGTCAACGGTGCTTCATCAGTCATCCGATCCTCGTCTCCAGGATCAAGCTGGCGGCCCGGCCTTCTCGGCCAGAACCGCACCAGCAGCCGGGCGCCCCGGTCTCGATGGCGGGGCCTCGCGGTACATCGCGGCTGGTGCGTCCGGACCTGAAGCGGCGGCTGCCGAAATCATCACAAGGCTAATTTATGCAAATCAGGCACTTCCTGATACAGTTCACTCAACGAGCCCCCGCCTAGCAACCTGCGGACGGCCGCCGCGATCAGCGGGGCGATCCCGACGGTCTTCAGCCGGCGATCCCATCGCGCCGGGACAACCGAATCGGTGGCGAAGATCTCGCGGATGGCGGGGTGGCTGAGCGTCACCCACGCCTCGCCGACGAAGAGGCCGTGCGTGACGGCGACGACGATCTCGGGCCGGGCGCCGGCTTCGAGCTGAGCCTCGACAGCGCGGGCGATCGTCCCGCCCGTCGAGAGGCGCGACAAAAACCCCGTCCATGCATCGCAACGCATGACGGGGCCGCCTTAGCCAGCAGGTCACGGCCCATCGGGAGCCGTGACTTATCTTGATATTAATCGGCCCGGTCGCACCGAGTCAAGGTGGAGAAACGGGATTCTCCCTCGCAGGAGAGGGGTCAGCCACGCCCCGGATGCCCCGCCGATCGCGATCCTGGCCATCCCCGAGTCATGACCGCCCACCGGGTAATCCTCGCTTCATCCTCCGCGTCGCCGCCACCGGGCTGAACGCGTCGGGGTCAAACTTGCGGCCGGCCCACTCGATCATTTCCGCGTGCGACTCGTGCTGAGGATCGGCGATTGCCGCGAGGAAGTCCTGGTAGCCCCAGCAGCCGCCGACATCCTCCGGTGGGCACGCCCGCGCCCCGTCCAGACAGACCGGATAAGTCTGCCCCGCCTGGGGCGGGCTGCGTTCCTCGAACAGAACCTCATGCAGCCAGCTATCGCCGAAGTCGTACTCATACTCAAAGCTGAACCGCCCGCGCTTTCGGGAGAGGATGTCGCTCAGCCGGGTGGTCGTCGAGTCGCCGTACCCCATCGCGTCGAAGTTCTCTTCCAGGAGCATCGGGTCGGCCACCAGCTTCTTTCCGATACGGAAGTGATGTAGGTGCGAGTTGGTCCAGCCCATCGCCGTCTGGATCTGCTCATGAAGGGCATCGAGGGTCTCGTCGGGTACCTGGATACGCCGCCAGATCAGGGGCTCGATGCCCAGGAGGGTGATCTTGAGCTGGTACACCTCGGCGGGCGGAGGTTCCGGGCTGGCCTTTTCCTCCCTGACCCAGACCCACTCCGTCCGGATTCCCAGATCGCCGCGAATCTTGTAATACAGGGCATTGCTGATCTCGCCGGCGTGGCCTGCCTTGATCCATCGGCTGAGGACCTGCTGGTAATCCAGGTCCGGGTTTCTCCCCAGGACCCTGCGGAGGAACTCGGATTTCGTCTCCGGCTTCGTCCCTTTCTTCCTCGCCATCGGTTGATGTTCCTTTTTTTCGAGGCGCCGGACTCGATGGAGGGGCGGTTGGTCTTGTCCGTTGCGGCTCAAGTCGTTTCGAGGATCAGGCCACGTAATAAGAGGCCGTCGCTTCCTACTGTAGCGAAAAGTTAATCGAGTTCAAACGATTCCTCGCCAGGGCGCCGAAGGCACACCGCGACGCGTTCGGCGACTGATGGGGTCGATAACTTCCGGCTCCTGGCCGTTGCATGGCGGCTCCCGGCGGTGTTAGATTTCGAGGCGAGTCGGGCGCCCCGGTCGGCGCCTCATGTCGTGGGCCTGGTCAGGGGGCGCCGCATGTCGATCTGGGAGCATGTCGGGGAGTTCGCCGGTCTGCCCGTTCGGGATTTCGTGCCCGGCGAGGGTCTGACCGATCCGGCCGGCACGGCGTACCGCCTGTCCGTGGACCATGCTAACGCTGACGGCGAGTCGATGTTCGAACACTTCTGGGGCCTTTCCCCCGACGACCCAGCATGCGGGCAGATCGTCGCGCTGGTTATCGGCGACTGGCACCAGATTGACAACGAGACGGGTGCCGCGGACGTCATCGCCGCGCTCGCCGCCGCGCGCGACCGACTGCCGGCCCTGAGGGCCCTGTTCATCGGTGACATCACCTCCGACGAGTTCGAGATCTCCTGGATCCGCCAGGCGGACGTCACGCCGATCCTGACGGCCTACCCGGCCCTGGAGAATCTCCGGATCCGCGGCGGGGAGGGGCTGGCGCTCGGGCCGGTCCGCCACGACGGCCTCAGGGCGCTGGTGATCGAGTCGGGCGGCCTGCCAGCCTCGGTTGTTCGCTCCGTCTGCGCGGCCGAGTTCCCGAATCTGGAGCACCTGGAACTCTGGCTCGGCAGTGAGGATTACGGTGGCGATGCGACACCGCAGGACCTGGCGCCAATCCTCTCGGGCGCGGTATTTCCCAGGCTGAAGTACCTGGGCCTGCGCGACTGCGAATGGGCCGACGCGCTCGCCGCGGCCCTGGCCGACGCCCCGGTGCTCCGCCGGATCGAGACGCTCGACCTGTCGCTCGGCACCCTGGGCGACGAGGGTGCGGTCGCCCTGCTCTCCGGCGGGAATCTCTCCGGTCTGAAGCGGCTCGACATCCACCACCACTACGTCTCGGACGAGGTGCTCGACGGCCTTAAGGGCACGGGCGTCGAACTCAATGCCGAGGATCCGCAGGACCCGTCCGAGAATGACGGATACCGCTACATCGCCGTCTCGGAATGAGTCGAGATGCGACGGCCTGCCGGGAACGACGATGATGGGCACGACACCAATCACAATGCGAGTCAGCGCCCCGTGCATCGCCCCGGCCCCGCGGGTCGTGGTCGTCGGTAATCCCGAGAGCCGTCGGGTTGCGCTGTTCCAGGAATCGCTGGCCGCGCGGGGGCTCGCCCCGGCGGTGATCGTCCCCTACGCGGATCTCCTGGCGGGACGGGCCGCGCTCGAGCCGTTCGTGACCGAAGCAGCCATCCTCCGGATCGAGTCGCCCGACCGCGACTTCGACGTCGAGCGCGCCCTGATCGCGGCCGGCGCCGGCGAGAACGATGAGGATGCACCAGCCAGGGTGGGACGGATCGGCCGCGACGAGGCGCTTCGGCTCGACTTCGACCGCGGGCGCATCCTTTATCCGAGGCAGTGGTATCTCGGATTCCGCGGGTTGCTTCGTCGGATCGAACGGCAACGGGCATGCTGCCCGCCCCACCTCGTGATGAACCGGACGGACGACATCGCGGTGATGTTCGACAAGCCGACGTGCCATGCCCTGTTCGAAGAGCACGGGGTGCCTTGCCCGCCCGGGCTGGGCACGCCGCGTGGGTACGCCGACCTGTGCCAGCGGATGGATCAGGCCGGAATGCAACGGGTATTCGTGAAGCTGGCACACGGCTCGTCGGCGTCCGGAGTCGTTGCGCTGGAGACCGATGGCCGCCGCGTGCAGGCGACCACAACGGTCGAGGCGGTCGACTCGGAACGCGGACTGCGGCTCTACAACACGCGGGCGGTCCGCCGTCTGACCGACGAACGCCAGATCGCCGCGGTGATCGACGCGCTCTGCGCCGAGCGCGCGCACGCCGAGCGCTGGGTGCCCAAGGCGAGCCTGGCCGGCGGCCCGTTCGACCTGCGGGTCGTCGTCATCGGCGGCCGGGCGATGCACGCCGTGGCCCGGGTGGGCCACAGCCCGATGACGAACCTCCACCTGAAGAGTCAGCGTGCCGATCCGGAGCTTGTCCGCTCGAGGATGACACCCGGGGCGTGGGACCAGTTCCTGCACTCCTGCGAACAGGCCGCGGGGGTGGTGCCCGAGAGCCTTTATACCGGTGTCGACGTGGTCATCTCCCCCGGGTTTCGCCGCCACGCGGTGCTGGAGATCAACGCCTTCGGCGACCTGCTGCCGGGGATCCTGTTCAAAGGTCAAGACACCTACAGCGCCGAGCTGGCCGCCCTGGGCCGTACGGCCGGCAGAGATCCCTCATGCTCCGCTCCGTCCTTTTCGACCTCGCCGGCAAGCTGATCGACCGGACACTGGACTGACTGCGACGAGAACGTCCCGCGGCGGGAGCGGCCGCGGCTCGTCGCCCTCTGGGTCAAAAACCGGCGCGAGCTCGAGAATTTGCTTCGAAACACCTGATGAGCTTTGGTATACTATCGGACACCGGAACCTGTCGCGGGCGACTGGTGTCTGGATTCGAGGCGAGCGTCTCACCGGATTTCGCGAGGTGGGCATGGACCACGAGCGCGTGGCGAGCGGCGAGGCCCGGCTGCGGTTGGCGCAGGTCGTCCCGTGCACCGAGGCGGAGGGCCCGGGGCACCGGTTCGCGATCTGGGTGCAGGGGTGCCCGCTCCGCTGTCCCGGATGCTGCAACCCGGAGATGCTCCCATTTGAAGGTGGCTGGGAAACCACGGTCGACGAACTCGCAAAGTGGGCAGGCCGCGCCGCCGCGGAAGACGGCGTCGAGGGAATCACCCTGCTGGGAGGCGAGCCGCTGGCACAGGCGGCCGGCGCCGCGGCGCTGGCGCGACAGGTGCGGACGCTGGGCCTCTCGGTCATGGTCTTCAGCGGGTTCACCCTGGAGGAGATCCGCGCCTCGGCCGACCCGGACGCGCTGGAGCTGCTCGCCCACACCGATCTGCTCGTCGACGGCCCTTATCTCCGCGATCAGCCCGAGCCTCGTCGCCGGTGGATCGGGTCGAGCAACCAGCGAATCCACGCGCTGACCGACCGCTATCGGGTCGACGATCCCCGCTGGTCGGGCCAGAACACGCTGGAGCTGCGACTGGTCGGGGGCGAGTTGACGGTCAATGGCTTCCCCGCGTCGAGCGCGGTCGGGCTCTGGCGTCGGCCCCGGGACACGCGACCCTCGGAGCGATCCTGAGATGAGATCCATCAGCCGCTTCGAGGCCGACCTGTTGCGCATCCTGCACGCCCTGCTCGGCCGCGCGCCGATCGAGGGTGCGCGGCCGCTGATCGACGGCCGGCAACCGCGTCCAAAATGCCTGAGCCGGGCCGCGGTCGAGCTGGTTCAGGACGCGCTGGCGAAGGGCTGCGTCTGGCGTTTGGCCCGCGAGGGCGGTTGGCTCCCCGATCGTTACCTCCGCGGCGACCGGGTCGCGACAGGCCGGCTCTGGGAGCGGACGCCATCCGACGACCTGGGCCTGAGTTACTCCCGGTACACGCTGGACTTTTTGCTCTGGCTGACCGCCGATCATCCCGCCGACCGCCCCGCGCGCTGGAACCCGGGCGAGCGCGCGCTGACCGTCGGCGACCGGCTCCTGTTGTTCTACGCGTACGAGGCGCTGCGGGCCTGCTCGGGCAGGCTGGTGGATGTGCCGCAATTCCCCCGCCACGCGCTTTGCCGGCTCGCATTCCCCGAGGACTTCGTCGGGAACAGGCCCGGACTCCAGCCCGACTTTTCAACATGGACGGAAGGGCTGGGCGCCTGCGTGCTCGAGGCGCTCCAGCCGTGCCTGGCCGCCCGCTGGATCACGCTCGAACAGAAGAAGCCGGCCATCATCGATCCGTCCCACATGATGGCCCTGGGCCGGGTGCAGGCGGCGACGCTGGGCGCCTTCCTCGACGCGATCGATGCGGCCGGACGGCCGGACCTGGCGCGGTTTCTCCTCTCGGCCGGGTCGGCCCTGTTTCGCGAGGCGATGGGCCCGCGGTCGTGGGTCGGCTCGCTCGACCTGGGCCGGCTGCGTCTGGCCGAGCGGGCCGACGCCCACCGGGCCGCCCTGGCCTTCCTGCGATCGTTCGGCCGGTTACAGGAGTGGGAACGCCGGGCGCGGGGCGTCGGTTATTTCGACGAGGGATACGCCGCGAGCCAGCTCTGGAAGGCCGAGTGGGAGGCGCACGGCGGGGACAGGCTCTGCGAGCAGGCGGCCGCGATCACCCGCGCGGTCGACCCGCTGGGCACCGGCGCCGGTGCTGTGCCGGTCGCGGCGGAGGAGGGTTAATCAATGGCGAAGCCCTGGATTCATGCCGAGTCGTCGGCCCGGAAGTTCGGCGGCAAGCCCGAGGACTATCTGGAAGTCCACAACCACCTGGACTCGACCAAGGGCGCGTTCGCCGACAACCGGCACCGGGCCATCACGCACAACGCCTGGTACATTGGACCGGACGGGCCGCTCGAGCGGGCCTTCGGCGCCTTTCTCACCAACAGCGACGGCCGCAAGGTGCCCGTGCGGAGCATTGCCGAGCAGCACGTCCTGGAGGACTTCGGCGGGTTCATCCCGACCCTCCAGGATTATCTCTGCGAGTTGCAATACAAACCCTGGATGAACGGCGTCGGCGACCCGCCGTCACGCCGGAACGCCGCGACCGCCGCGAAGGTGGGGGACTGAACATGAGCGACTACGAACGGTGCGCGGAGCTCTGCGAGGAGTACGGGTTCGCCCGCCAGGCCGAGATGCTGCGCGCGGCCGCCCAGGGGACACTTCGTGTCTTCGCGGTTTGCGAGCGGTTGCGCGACGAGAGTTTCCTCGCAGACGAGGGAGGCGTTCCCGTGGCCCTCTTCGTCGACCGCGAGGACGCCGAGCGCGACGCCCGGCGACGGGAGGTGCTGGCCTTTCGCACCCTGAACCTCTACGAGTATTGTGACGGGGAGATCGGCTTCATCTCGGATCGGACACCCGCGGAACTGGAGCGGGAGATTTCTCTGATCCTCAGCGCCGACTACAAGCTGCCGGACCCCGACACCCATCAGGGCCCGCTCTTCCCGGCCGACGCCACGGACGATCAGATCTGGATGATTTCGCGCCTCTTCAACGAGGAATTCTTCTATGTCGCCGAGCTGGAATTCGCCGACGGCGCGAACCCGCCGTCGTCCTTGGAGTCTCCGTCATGAGTGACCACCTGGTTTGCTCCGATTTCTGCGAGGAGCGGGGATTCGCCCGGCCGGCCGAGGTGCTCCGCGCACTCGGGGGCGGAGGACGAACGGTCTACCTCGTGATGGAGCGCGGAGCCGAGTACAACGACGAGATCATGAGTCCCAACCCCGGCGGCGACCCGCGGTGGATCTTCCTCGACCGGTCCGAGGCCGGTAACCCCGCCCCCGACC
>JAKAUH010000719.1 GCA_021818605.1 Planctomycetota bacterium | reverse complement strand
CGAGCATACAGGGGATTCCACGCCCCCAGGATCAGGAGCGCGGTCGCAACCCCGGCCGCAATTGGACTCGCTACCCGCACCATACCGGCTCGCGTGCCCATGGCGGCCCCTTCGTCAAACGTCACACAGGCTCACCGCCTGCCGCAGGCCCTCCAGCGGGTCGCGGGTCGGGATGAACTCCTGGCCGACGTGGCCATCGTAGCCGATCTCCAGGAGCGCCTCCATGATCGGCCTGTAGTTGATCTCCTGCTTGTCGTCCAGCTCGCCGCGGCCCGGGTTGCCGGCGGTGTGCACGTGGCCGATGACGTCCTTGTGCTGGCGAATCCGGCTGATCACGTCGCCGTCCATGATCTGCACGTGGTAGATGTCGAACAAAAGCTTCAGGTGCGATGATCCAACGCGCTTGATGATATCGACACAGTACTCGGTGTGATCCCCTTGATAGCCCGGGTGCCCCTTCATCGGGTGCGAGGTCACCCGTGAGTTGAGCATCTCCAGGCAGAGCGTCACGCCCTTCTTCTCGGCGTGGCCGACGATCTGCTTGAATCCCTCGACGCAGTTGTTGGCGCCGACGTCGTCGGGGATATCCTCGCGCATGCCGGTGAAGCAGATCACCTTCTTGAATCCGTGCTCGGCACAGGCGTCGATCGCCTCGCGGGTGGCCTTGAGCACCTGGTCGCGATATTTGGGGTTGTTGAAGCCCTTGGTGAACGGGCGATCGGGGGACATGTCGATCGTCCCGATGGCGCACGACAACCCGGCTTCCTTGATCATCGGGAAGAACTTCGGCGCCATCAGCTCGATGCTGACGCAGCCGAGCTGTTTGGCGACCTGGATGGCGCGGGGCATGTCCCAGTGCGTTTCGAAGCACCAGTAGACGATCGACTGCTTGATCCGCCCGTTCTTCACCGCCCGCTCGGCGGACGTCGGCCCCTGATCGTCCGCCATGGCCGGAACTCCCCTGCCCGTCCCGATCGCCGCGGCCACCGCGCCGGCGGCCGTCTGCCTGAGCATCCCGCGCCGCGTGCTCGCCTCGCCCCGCGCCGGCTGCCCTTCGTCCTGCGTCGTCCGATTCATCGCGCGTTCCTCCCGGTCCCGGGCACGCGGGGCGGCCAAAGCCGCGCCCCATTACCACGTGCCGACATCCACGTCCCCTGCCCCACGATACGATACGACAGCGGCGAACGATTTGCGAGCCTCGAAACCAGCGCGGGCGGCGAGCCCCGGCGGCCCTGGCCGTGTCCAGGCTTGTCGACCTCCGTACAATGGGAAGTTCCCACCGCCCATCCCCTCAACGCCCTTTAGGAGTAAGTGCCGCCATGCCGTCGGCGAGCAGCGAACCGGATTCCGACGCAACCGCCGTCGAGGAAACGAGTAAAGACAGGATCTCGCCCCTCGCCGGGCGCCGGATGATCACCGCGTCGCTGCTCGTGGCGATGATGGTCACCGCGATGGAGCAACTGGTCGTCTCGCCGGCCATGCCGACGATCATCGCCCAGCTCCACGGGCTGGACATCTATCCCTGGGTGATCTCGGCGTACCTGCTGGCCTCGACCGTGAGCACGCCGATCTACGGCAAGCTCGCTGATCTCTACGGTCGCAAGCGGATCCTCCTGTTCGGCCTGGTGCTCTTCAGCATCGGCTCGATCCTGTCGGGCACGGCGCAGACCATGGGGCAGTTGATCGCGATGCGCACGCTCCAGGGCCTGGGCGCCGGCGCGGTTGGGCCGATCGTGCTCACCATTCTCGGCGATCTGTTCACGCTGCACGAACGAGCGAAGGTCCAGGGCTATTTCAGCGCCGTGTGGGGGCTAGCGAGCGTCGGCGGGCCGATCCTCGGCGGGTATCTGACCGATAACGTCGGCTGGCGCTGGGTGTTCCTGGTCAGCGTGCCGTTCGCAGTCGTGGCCATCATCTTGCTGGCCTGGTACGTGACCGAGCCGAAGGTCGAGCGGAACGTCGCGCCGATCGACTGGGTCGGCGCGGGGCTGCTCTCGGCCGGACTGACCTGCCTCTTGCTGGTGGTGCTCGACGGGTCGAAGCACGGGATCTCGACGGCCGCTGGGCTGGCGGTGGCGTCGCTGGCGCTTCTGGTCCTGTTCGTATTTCGCGAGCACCGCGCGGAGGACCCGATCCTGCCGATGGACCTGATGGCCCGCCCGGTGATCGCCGCGTCGCTGGCGGGGAGCTGCCTGATTGGCGCGATTCTGTTCGGGATCGACACCTACGTGCCGCTGTACATTCAGGGGGTGCAGGGAGGCAACGCGCGGCTCGCCGGGCGGGCCTTGATGCCGCTGTTCCTCACGTGGGCGTTTAGCGTGGCGGTGGCGGCAAAGGCCGTGGTGCATCGCGGGCTGCGGTTCGGCTGCCTGGTGGGCTCGTTCTTCATCGCGGCGGGATCGATCGGGCTGGTGCTGGGGGCGACCTACCCGGCCTGGTATCGATTCTGGTTCTACCCCGGGCTGGTGCTCGTCGGGCTGGGGATGGGCCCGGCGTCGCTCAGCCTGATCCTGTCGGTGCAGCACGCGGTGCAGTGGGGCCAGCGCGGGGTGGCCACCGGCGCGGTGATCTTTTTGCGAACGATCGGCGGCTCGCTGGGCGTCGGCCTTTTAGGTGCAGCGCTCGGCTGGGAGCTGGCCCATCGCCTGGCGGCGGCCGGTGGATCCGGGATCGACGTCGCCGCGGCCCTGCGGCCCGAGACCCACGCGGTGCTCGGCCCAGGCCAACTTGTGCTGGTGCAAACGAGCCTCGGCCACGCGCTGCGAAACGCCTATCTCCAGATGGCCGGCCTGGGGATCGGCACGATGCTCTGCGCCCTGGGCCTGCCCGACCGGCACGCGACCCACGCCTCGGCCGCCGGCGGCATCGGCGCGGGTGCCACCACCGAGGAGGAGGAGAAGGAGGACGACGAGTTCGCCCTGGCGGCGTCGGAGATCTGACGGGTCGATCGGGGCCGCCGTGTGTGAGACGCCCTGACTGCCGGGACCTTAACAGCCTGGCGCGTTCCCTTTTCCCCGTCCGGCGATCGCCTGTAAGATAAATGTTCGGGTACGCCGGTGGATTCTACCGAAGGTCCTTCCATGCAGATGGTTAAGATCCAGATACCCGAGCGAGGCGACCGGTCCAGGTCCCTGGTCGAGATGGCCCGGCGCGGTCGGGTCGTCTGCCTCCCCGACGACACCTTCATCGTGCCCGAACCCGCCCTGGAATTGCTCCGGTCGCTCGGAGTGAACTATCAGGAACTGGGCCGGAGGGGGACTGGATTATGCGGAGAAGGCGCTACGAGATTCTCGTACCCTTAAGACATAACGACGCCCGACCGGTCGACGGCGAGGCGTTCGAGCAGACGCGAGAGGAGCTGGTCGCCCAGTTCGGGGCGATCAGTCTCCTCCCCCACAGCGTCCCTGGCATCTGGGTGCACGAGGGGACCCGATACGACGATGAATTGCTCCGGCTGGTCGTCGACGTCGAGGACACGCCCGAGAACCAGCGCTTCTTCGAGGGCTACAAGGCAATCCTCCTCGAGCGATTCGAGCAGATAGAGATTTATCTTGCCGCCTATCCGGTGGATATTCTCCAGGGGGCAGCGAGAGAGATCCGCCCGGATGACTGTTGAGCCGACCTCACGAGCATGGGCTGGCGCGACGGGATCGCTCGGAAGGCTCGGCTGGAGGCAGACGATGCCGATCCACGACTGGACGCGAGTGGACGCAGGGGTGTTCCACCACTTTCACAACGGCTGGTTGCAGGAGATCGCCCGTTCGCTCAACCAGGGCCTTCTCCCGCGCGACTACTACGCCCTTGCCGAGCAGGTGACGGGCGACTTCGGTCCTGACGTGCTCACGCTCAAGCGGCCTGCGTGGAACCCGAAGTCGGCCGACTCCGAACCGAACGGCGGCGTCGCGCTGGCCAAGGCCCCGCCGAAGGTCCGCTTCCACGCCCGGACCGAGGTCGATGTCTATGCCGCGAAGGCCAAAACCATCGTGATCCGCCATCGCAGCCGCCATCAGGTCATCGCGATGATCGAGATCGTCTCGCCCGGGAACAAGAGCGGTCAGACTGCGTTCGCCGCCTTCGTGCACAGGGCCGACGAGGCGATTCTCTCGGGCATCCACCTGCTGATCGTCGACCTGTTCCCGCCGACGCCTCGCGATCCCGACGGCATCCACCGGGCGATCTGGGCACGGGACGGCGAGGGCGATTTCGCCCTGCCGAAGGATAAGCCCCTGACCTGCGTGTCGTACGTCGGTTATCCTGGGCCTGAGGTCTTCCTCGAGCCGGTCGCCGTCGGAGATACCCTGCCGGACATGCCCCTGTTCCTCACGCCCGCGGTTTACGTGCCGGTCCCACTCGAGGCCACCTACCGCGCAGCCTTCGAGGGCGTGCCGGATTTCCTCCGGGAAGAGCTCGCCGCGCCGCCCGCGAACGGCCGGAAGAAGCCCGGCAAGGGACGCAAGAAGAAGAAGTCCTGACCCTCCCGTTTGCCCCGCCCCCAGCCCAGGTAGCCCGTCATGACCGATCCCACCAAACGGCCGGCGCGCCTCGCAGCAGTCGCGATCGCCATCGCGATAACCCTGGCCTTCTCGTCGGCCGGACCGATCGCGCCGTCCCTCGTAGCCGGTGACGACGGCCCGCACCTCTACCGCGAGCGGATCGCCCCCGTACTGAAGGCCCAATGCTACACCTGCCACTCGGCCGCGTCGAAAAAACTCGGCGCCGGGCTGCGGCTCGACTCGCGCGAGGCGATGCTCGAGGGAGGCGACTCAGGGCCGGCCGTCGTGCCGGGCAAGCCTGATGAGAGCCTGATCCTCCAGGCCATCCGCCACCAGGACGGCCTCGCCATGCCGCCGAAGAAGCCGAAGCTTTCCGAGCCCACCATCGCCGAGTTCACGCGGTGGATCCAGGCCGGCGCGCCGTTTGAAGGATCTGGCTCCTCGACGACGACCACCGTGCGCTCGCCATTGCAAATGGCTCGCGAGCACTGGGCCTTCCGACCCGTCGTGAGACCCCCGGTGCCCGAAGTCGCCGACCGCGAGTGGATCAAGAACCCGATCGACGCCTTCGTGCTGGCGAAGCTCGAATCAAAAGGCTGGCGGCCCGCGCCGCCGGCCTCGCGCGCCGAGTGGCTCCGCCGCGTGACGTTCGACATCACCGGGTTGCCTCCCTCACCCGATGAACTCGACGCCTTCGAGCACGACCGCTCGCCGGCCGCCGAGGAGCGCGTCGTCGACCGGCTGCTCGCCAGCCCGCATTTCGGCGAGCGGTGGGCGCAGCACTGGCTCGACGTCGTCCGCTATGCCGAGAGCGAGGGCTTCGAATACGACCGCCATATCCCCGAGGCCTGGCGGTTCCGCGACTACGTCATCGACGCCTGCAACGCCGACAGGCCGTTCGACCGATTTGTCATCGAGCAGCTCGCCGGCGACGAGCTTTCTCCCACCGATCGTCGGTGCCAGGCCGCGTCGATCTTCCACCGGATCGGCCCGATCCGCCGCAACGCCGGAAATCCCGAGATCGCGCTGTCGCGCAACGAGGTCCTCACCGAGCGAACCGATATCATCGGCACCGCGTTCCTCGGCCTGACGGTCGGCTGCGCGCGGTGCCACAACCACAAGCTCGAGCCAATCTCGCAGAAGGACTATTACCGCCTCGAGGCGTACCTCGCCGCGACCCAGGAAAACGACATCAACATCGCCACCGAGGCCCAGCGCAAGACCTGGCTGGCGAAGAAGTCGCAGACCCAGCAGGAAGTCAAGGCGCTCAAGGCGAAGCTGAAAGGCGCGACCGAGGCGGAACGCGCCCGGCTGATCCTGGAGATCGCGGCGCTCGAGGAATCGATCCCGCCACACCCGGCGACCATCCCCGCGATCCGCAACGATCCGAAGCGTCGAACGCCGATGTACGTCCTGAAGCGCGGGGTCTGGGAGCACAAGGGCGAGGCCGTCGGCCCGCGGCCGCCGAGCGTGCTGGTCCCCGACAGTCTGCCCGAACTGCCGCCCGACGTGGCCGATCCCCGCACTCGATTGGCCCGATGGCTGGCATCGCCGTCGCACCCGCTGACCTCCCGGGTGATCGTCAACCGCCTCTGGCAGCATCATTTCGGCGTCGGGATCGTCAAGACGGCGAACGACTTCGGCACCCACGGCGACCGTCCCAGCCATCCCGAACTGCTCGACTGGCTGGCGGCCCGCCTGGTAGACGAGGGCTGGCGGCTCAAGCCGATCCACCGGATGATCCTGCTGAGCGCAGCCTATCGCCAGTCGAGCCATCCTGACGCCCAGACAACCGCCGTACCCGCCCGCGACGATCCCGAAAACCGGCTGCTGTGGAAGTTCCGTCGCCGACGGCTCGAGGCCGAGGAGGTCCGCGACGCGATGCTGTCCGCCTCCGGCCGGCTCAACCCGAAATCCGGCGGGCCGAGCGTCATGGTGCCCGTCGATCGCGCGATCATCGCCGCGCTTTACAAGCCCTCACAATGGCAGGTGGCGCGCGATCCGGCCGAGCACGACCGGCGGTCAATCTACCTGACCGCGAAGCGGAACCTGCGGCTGCCGATCTTCGAGGCATTCGACGCCCCGTCGCTGACGTCCAGTTGCCCCCGGCGCGAGAGCAGCACCCATGCGCCCCAGGCGCTCGAGCTGCTCAATGGCCGGACGGCCAACGACCTGGCGTCGGCCTTCGCCGCCCGGCTGCGCCGCGAGACTCGCGGCGTGCCCAGCCAGACCGTCCGCCGCGGCTACCGGCTGGCGCTGGGCCGGCCGCCCACGCCGCGCGAGGAGGCCCTGGCGCTGGAGTTCCTTCGCGACGGGCCGATCGAGGAATTCGCCCTGGCGCTCTTCAACCTCAATGGGTTCCTCTATGTACCCTGACACGCCTGAACCACGCCCACGCCCACGCCCGCTCCCCCACTCTCGCCCGACCCGCACCCGCCGCGAGTTCCTCCGCGACGGCTGCTGCGGCTTCGGCGGGTTGGCCCTGGCGGCGATGATCGAGCAAGGTCGGCCTCGGGCCGTGGCCGGATCGGCGTCGGCCGATTCGATGGCGCCGAAGCCCCAGCACCACCCGGCAAGGGCACGCTCGATCATCTTCCTCTACATGGCCGGCGGTCCAAGCCACCTCGAGACCTTCGACCCCAAGCCGCTGTTGAACCGGCTGCACGGCCAGCGGCGGCCGAAGGAATTTGGCGATGTGAAGTACCAGTTCGTAAGCGGCAACGCCCGCCTGCTCGGCACGCAGCGGACGTTCCGCAGGTACGGCGAGAGCGGCATCGAGGTCTCCGACCTGTTCCCGCACCTGGCCGGCTGCGTCGACGACCTGGCGGTGATTCGCTCGTGCCACGGCGACATGGTCGTGCACTCCGCCGCGCAGTACGAGCTGTTCACCGGCCGGATCACGCCGGGCTCGCCCAGCATGGGCTCGTGGGTCTGCTACGGACTCGGCTCCGAGAGCGAATCCCTGCCCGGCTACGTCGTGATGCCCGACCCGCACGGCGCGGTCGAGGCCGGCCAGCCGATGTACACCCACGGCTTCCTGCCGGCTGTCTACCAGCCGACGATGTTCCGCCCCGGCGCCCGGCCGGTGCTCAACCTCGACCTGCCCGACGGCGTGAATCTGCCCCAGCGCAAGCGGACCCTCCGCCTGATCCGCGAGCTGAACGAGGCCACGGTTGATCCGCACGACCAGGAGTTCCACGCGCGGATGAACGCCTACGACCTGGCGTTCCGCATGCAGACCGAGGCGCCCGAGGTGCTCGATCTCTCGCGCGAGCCGCGGGAAACGCTGGACCTCTACGGCATCGGCGCCGAGCCGACGAATGACTACGGCCGGCGCTGCCTGCTGGCGCGGCGACTGGTCGAGAACGGCGTCCGGTTCGTCTGCGTGGTCTCGGGCGGAGGCGCGGGCAATCTGCAATGGGACGCGCACAGCGACATCGAGGAGAACCACCTGCGCAAGGCCGCAGAGACCGATCGGCCGATCGCCGGATTGCTCAAGGACCTGAAGCGCCGGGGATTGCTCGAGAGCACCCTGGTCGTCTGGGGCGGCGAGTTCGGCCGCTCGCCCGAGGCCGAATCCTCACGAGGCCGCGACCACCATAACCTGGGCTTCACGATGTGGATGGCCGGCGGCGGAGTCAAGGGCGGCCAGACGATTGGTGCGACGGACGCGATCGGCCTCCAGACCATCGACCGCCCGTACCACTTCCGCGACGTGCACGCCACGATCCTGCATTTGCTCGGCCTCGAGCAGAACCGGCTCACGTATCCCCACCTGGGCCGCGACGAGCGGCTCACGTTCATCGAGGGGAAGCTGATCGCCGAGGTGATCTGAGGAATCGGCGCGGCGGTGGGCGATCAGGGAACTTAGATCCGCCCCGTGCCGCGGACCTCGTCGATTCGCATCAGGTAATCGAGGAGGCTCTCGGCGACCTTCTCGGCGTAGGCCCCGTCCCGAAGGACGCGCTGGGGATCCGCGAGCGTGATAACGGGGAGACTGTCCGGGCGATTCTCGTCCCGGAACCCGGCCTCCAGGGCAT
>JAKAUH010000950.1 GCA_021818605.1 Planctomycetota bacterium | reverse complement strand
CCGAAGAACATATAAACGAGAGCGAATGCCTGCAAGTGAAGAATCTGTGTGCTGTTATGCTGCTTCGCTCTCTGCTCTCTGCTCTCTGCCCCTTTTCGACGATTCTTTCACATCCTCTGAGGTCACCACGGAAAGCGTCAACGAAAAACACCGATGGAGCAACTTCCCGGAACGGAGCGGCCCCGAACCCCGCGACTCGGACAGTGATTTCGCCAGCGTTCGTCGGGGCGATGATCGAACTGGACCGGCCGGCCCTGGTGTGGGTGGTGCTCGGGGAGTAGCGTCGCATGATCGCCGGTCCGGCCGCATGGCCACGGGCCAGGACGGGCCCGTTCTCCGAGGCGGCGATCGAGCGCCGGCCGGGCCGATTCGCCGCCGGCCGGGTCCCCTTGACCGGGGCTGATCGCGTATGCTCCGATGGAATCCTCGACCTGGCAGTGACATCGTCCGCCGGCACGCTCGGAGGAGTTGACCATGAACCCTCGGCAAGAATTCCGATCGATCGCGGCGCTGTGGTTCCTGACCACGGCCCTCGCCCTGCCCGCCGGGCTCCGCGCGGCGGGCCAGACACCGGCAATCGGCGATGGGACCGCCGCTGCGGAGCCCGAGTGGTCGATGCAGATCGAGCCGAAGAAGTCGTCGTTCCACATCTTTCGCAAGGGCGTGCCGATCATCACGAGTGGAACCTTGTTCTGGGGGGAGAACTGGAGCTGGGCTGGGGGGGACGACAGCTTCAAGTTCCAGCCGCTGGGAGGCGGGAAGTACAATGTCTCGGGCGGTGTCAAGAATCTGGGTCTCACGATCACCGGCAAGATCGAGCCGACGGCGCCCAATGTCCTCCGCATGGACTTCGTCCTTCGTGCCGATCGGGCTTTCCCGAAAGTGATCGGCGGAGGCTGGCAGTGGGATCTGAAGCCGAAATCGCCCGTGTTCGCCGAAAAGCCCGCCGATCCGAAGCTGCTGCCGGATAATGGTGGTTGGACCTGGCCCGTTGGTGAGGGACAGGCGGTGACGCTCCGGATCGAGGGAGGAAATCCGCGGGTCTACTTCGAGCAGGGGCAGAAGAGCAAGATCCGTACATTCTTTGTCTCGAATCGGATCGAGCCCGGAACGATGCGCTACCGGGTGACGCTCGAGGTGCCGGAGGGAGGCAAGCTCCTGCCCGCCGACATCGAACGCTACGGGCCCGAGACTCCCGAGAAGTGGTTCCACGGGGCCTTGCTGCCCAACGCCTCGCCGGTGGACCTCAGCTTCCTGAACCGCGACGATCGCCCCGCCGGACGCCGAGGCTTCATCCGCGCCGAGGGCGACCGGCTGGTCTTCGCCGATGGGACCATGGCACGGTTCTGGGGCAGCAACCTGACGGCGTTCACGCTGTTCTCGACCCCCAGGGAGTACGTGCCCAGGCAGGCCCACCGCATGGCTCAGCTCGGCTACAACCTGATGCGGCTCCACCACCACGACTCCGAGTGGGTCGATCCGAACATCTTCGGCCGCAAGGCCCCCAGTACCCTGACGCTCGACCCGACATCGCTCGACATGCTCGACTGGTGGATCAAGTGCCTGAAGGACGAAGGCATCTACGTCTGGCTCGACATGCAGGTGGGCCGGAGGCTCACCAACCGAGACGGAGTCACCGAGGGGTTCGGCGAGATCGCGCGAAACCAGAAAGGCAACCCCGCTCCCTTCAATTACTACAACCCCCAGGTGCAGAGCCTGATGAAGGAGTTCCAGACGGCCTACCTGTCCCACCGGAACTCGTACACCAGGCTCGCCTACAAGGACGACCCGGCGATCATCGGAGTGCTGATCACCAACGAGAACGACCTGAGCTACCACGGCGGGCATACATTCCTGCCCGACCACAAGAATTCTTACCATGGCGCCCTATGGAAGGCGTCGTACACCCGATTCGCCCGCGAGCATCGGCTGCCGCTCGACAAGATCTGGCAAACCTGGGTCGCCGGGCCGAGCAAGATCTACCTCGCCCAGGCCGAGCACGAATTCAACGCGGCGATGATCGCCGACCTGCGCCAGCTCGGGCTGAAGACGCCGATCGCCACGACGAACTTCTGGGGCGACGAACCGTTGTTCTCCCTCCCCTCGCTCACCGACGGCGACATGATCGACGTGCATAGCTACGGCAAATCCGAGAGCCTGTCCAGGAACCCCCGCTACGAGGAGCAATTCCTGGACTGGATCGCCATGGGCCAGGTGTGCGACAAGCCATTGACGATCACCGAGTGGAATGTCCCTTACCCCGCGCTCGATCGATTCGTGGCACCGATCTGGATCGCGAGCATCGCCACTCTCCAGGGCTGGGACGCCCCGATGCTCTACGGCTACTCGCAAAACCTCGCCCCACCGAACGGGGTGGATCAATGGACGACCTACTACGATCCCGCACTGACGGCCATCATGCCGGCCGCGGCGCTGATCTACCGCGCCGGCCATGTCAGCCCCGCGAAAAAGACCTACTGCCTCAAGCTCGACGCGGCGAAGTTCTTCGGCACCGAGATAAACCCCCGGACGTCGGCGGCCATCCGCACCCTGGCCGAGCAGAGCAAGCTGACCGTCGCCATGCCCGAGACGCCCGAGCTCCCCTGGCTCAAGCCGTCGCAGCCTGCAAAGGATGCGATCATCGTGACCGACCCGGATCGCGACTTCCTGCCGCCGGGCCAGACGTTCGTGAAGTCGGACACGGGCGAGATCACCCGTGACTGGCGGCAGGGAATCCTGGTCATCGACACCCCAAAGTCGCAGGCGGTCAGCGGCTGGATCGGCGGAAAGAGGATCAAAACGACTGACGCCCGCTTCGAGACGCGCACGCGCAAGGCCGTGGTCGCCCTGTCGAGCGTCGACGGCAAGCCGCTGGTCGAATCGCATTTCATCCTGGTCACGGCGGTGGCCCGAGCGGTCCCGGACCGCCCCAGGAAAGTCCCCATGGCCTCGGAGCCGGTCTGGTCGCGGATCACCCTGCGATGCCGGACACCCGACCTCGAACTGCTCGCCATGGGGCGGGACGGCCACGTCGTGGGCCGGACCGATCTGGATCGGCAGGGCGACCATGTCACATTCACCGTCCCCACGCGCGGCGGCTCCCACTGGTTCGTGCTCAAGTCGAAGTCCAGGCCAGCGGAAAACGGAGCGACGGACACCGCCACGCCGGCCAGGACGTCGAAGGCCGACCAATGAACCTCGCCTGCCCGGCGTCGATGGTGGTTCACGTGCAGCAGGTCCTCCGCGGCGAGTACGATATCCGCTACGAGCACCCCGCGCCCGCCATCCTCGACGTCGGGGCAAACATCGGCGGCTTCGCCGTTTGGGCGCTCGGCCGATGGCCGGGATGCTCGATCCACTGCTATGAACCTCTGCCCGAGAACTTCGAGCTGCTGCAAAAAAACCTTGGCCAGCTCGACAGGAGCCGCGTCCGGCTGCACCCGCATGCCATCGGCCGGCCCGGCCGGCGCCGGCTCTACCGGGGCAGGAACAACTGGGGCGAGGCGAGCTTTTTCGACCTGGGCGAACAGACCAGCGACTGGGTCGAGGTCGACGTCCTTGCACCAGAGACCCTGCCGCCCGCTCAGATCCTCAAGCTCGACGCCGAGGGCGCCGAGATCGAAATCCTCTCCGGGTCGCCATCCATCGACTTCGACGTCGTGCTCATGGAGTACCACTCCGAGTCGAATCGACGCGCGGCCGACGACCTGCTCGCCGATTACATCCTCTGCGGCGGAGCGGTCCGCTCGCCGCACCGCGGGGTCTTCAAGTACCTCCATCGCCGGCTCCTGCCCGACGTCCGGCCCGCGACACGTGAGGCCGGCGCGACTCCCCGTGAGCCTTGACCAGATCGGAACGGAACGGAACGGATTCCAGGTCTTCGATGGGCCGATTCTCATTGCGTTCCGTCCGGTCTCCCGATTTTGTCAGAGACTCCCGGGAACACCGTTGAGTCGCGCGCATCCACCCGGTAGAACAGAGATGGTATCGTCCGCATCTTGACTCTCGTCGACCGAGCGGCGCCATCCGCCGCGAGTTTTGCGCACGCCATTCGGCCTCGATCATCATCCGGATTGCAAGTCCCACGGTGGAGGTGGCCTCGCATGCCCACGACGTATAACGGAATCGGCACGCACTATTACGGCAAGCGGAACCGATCGGTACGCACAGCCTCCTGCCGGTCGTGCGGCCGCGTCGCCCATCTCGAGTCGTACGACACGCGGCTCTGGTTCGTGATTGTGTTCATTCCGGTCATCCCGCTGAGCCGCAAGCGAGTCATCGACGCCTGCCCGGTCTGCACCCGGCATTTTGTCGCCAACGCCGACGAGTACGAACAGGCGCGCCAGCTCCAGATCTCGGCCGCGCAGGAGGAATACCGCCGGTCGCCCTCGCCGATCGCCGTTCTCAAGCTCCACGGGACCCTCCTGGCGTTCCACGATCCCGAGCAGGCGGCGAGCCTTCGCCAGTCGGCGCGGCAGAAGTTCCCCGCCGACGGCGAGATGCTCGCCGGACTGGCGGCCCAGCTCGATCAGGTGAGGAACGATGGCCCAACAGGCGAGCTCTACGACGCGGCCCACCGGCTCCGTCCCGACCTGCCCGAGGTCCGCGTGGCGCTGGCCATGCGCAAGATCCCCGCCGGCCAGCTCGACGAGGCGCGCGAGCTCCTTGACTTCCTCGAGGCCCCCGGCGCCGCGCAGCTTCATTCTCTCGGGCCGCTCGAAACCCTCGCCCACCATTACCAGAACCAGGGGCGGCACCAGGAGACGCTCGAGATCGCCGAGCATCTGTTGAACGAGGTGCCCGCGGTCGGGCAAAATCATAAGTTCCGAGCGTTTATCGCCCGATCCGAGAAGGCCCTCGGCCGATTCGATTCGATCCTGCCCCCGCGCGAGCACTCGCTGCGCGGGCTTTTCCGCGGCGACCGGGAGGTCTACTCGCAGGGGCTCCGGTGGACCGTCCTGGGCCTGGCCGCCGCGCTCCTGCTGGCCGCGGGACTCGCCGTCAATAACGAGTACATCCGCCGGCACCGAACGCTCCATGTCCTCAACGCGACGGGAGCCCCGGTCGAGGTGCGCCTCGACGAAGGCCCACCCCAGACCGTCGCCGACCAGGGCGAGCTCATCGTCGCGGAAGGCCGCCATCACGTTCGGCTGACCGGCCCCGTCGATGAGACTCACGACCTGGCGATCGAGGCCGGCTACCTCGACCGCTGGTTCAAGAGGCCAGCCTGGATCCTCATGCCCGGCGGTGAGGCGCCGATCATCCGCCGCACGGTCGTCTACTCGCAGCAACCGCTCCCGTCCAACGAGGAGCTAATCGTCGGCCGCTCGTTTTTCTCATTGCCGGACGTCGACTACCTCTTCACGGACCCGCCTCCGAGCATGCCGGTCAAGAATCGGAACGCGCAGATCACCAAGCTCTGCATCGAGCGCTTCCTCGGCTCCGATCTCCAGGCGTTCCAGTTCGCTTACCCGACGGATCGCGAGGCGGCTCTCACCTTCCTCGAGCATCGCCTGCGTCGCAAGCCCGACAACCCGACGCTGATCGACGTCTACGCCGACCGGGCCGAGCCTGGCAAACCCGAGCGGGCGAGGAGTTTCCTCGAATCGGGCCTGAACCATCGGCCGGTAGTGGTCCAGTGGCACCGGCGGTATCAATCGTTGGCCGAGATTTCCGGCCACGATCAGGGGCTCCTGGAGCGCTACGACGGCTTCCTGAAAGCCGAACCGAAAAACGCCGCTCTCATCTATCTGCGGGCGCGGATCGAGCCCGATTGGGATCGCCAGGGCGAGATGTACCGCCAGGCGATGGAGGCCGACCCGCACCTACCCTGGCCCTGGCTCGCGCGAGCCGCCCGCAGCTCCTCGGCGGCCCGGTGGGCCGAGTGCCTGAGCGCGATCAAGGAGGCCCGCGAGCGGGGGATCGACGAGCGCACCATCTCCGATGTCGCCCTCACGGCGCGGCTCGGCCTCGGCGAGGCGCGGAAGGTCGCGGACGAGTGCCGCGCGCGGCTTCTGGCCAACGTGACCGACTGGCAAACGGCCGCGACCCTGCTCGAGGCGACCGCCATCTACGCCCCGATCAACGACGTCGAGCGCGAGCTCACGGCGTGGAAGAACCGCCTGCCCTTCGAGACAAGGGGAGCGGCCGACTCGATGTTCGGCGCTCTGACCCTTTATTTCACTGGCAAGCTCGACAAATGCCTCGAGCACTGCCGACGCTCGCCGGCCGCCAACCTGCGCGGCCTCCAGCTCCATACGTTGCTGGCGCTGGGCCGCGTGAAGGAGGCGACCGATGACCACACGCTCACCGACCAGTCGCAGGACCCCGCCGAGCGATTGGCCGTCAGCCTCGCCTGGCGAATGGCCGGGCGGGCCGACGAGGCCGACCGGTGGCTCGAGCGGGGCGCTGAGACGCTCTCGCACATGGGACCGGACGCGCGGCTGGCCGTGGCGGTCCTGCGGGCGAAGACCGCGCCCCCGAAGCGCGACATCGAACGGATCCATCTCGGTACCCGGGCGAAGGCCCTGATCTGCTCACTGCTCGCGGCGCGGTTCCCGGCGCAGCGGAAGGACTACCTGGCCGCCGCCGAACGCTACAATGTCCGGCTCGTTCCACCCTACCAGCTCGTGAAGCGATCGTTGTCCTCGGCCTTCTCCTCGACCCCCGCGAGCACGGCGGCGCGATGACCCTCAACGACTTCGATCAACTGGTCCGTCGGATGGAGCAGCGGCAGGCCAGACGGCCCGGTTCGCTCGCGCGGGCGACCGCCACCTGGATGGCCGCCGGCCTCGCGGCCTTCATCGCCTGGGTCGTGTTCCTGCTCGTCCTGGGGATCACGGCGTTCGTGGCGGGGATCGTCCTGCCTTTCGAGACAGGCATCTGGCTGCTCCTCGCGGGCGTGGCGGCGATTTTCTATGCCACGTCGCAGGCGTTCCTTCTCCTCTCGGTCGACCACGCACCGCTGCCCGGCCGAATCCTTCGCCCGTCGGATGCGCCAGGTCTGTCCACGCTGCTCGAATCCCTCCGCCGTGAACTCCAGTGCCCGCCGTTCGACGAGGTCCGGATCACGATGGAATTCAACGCGGGCATCCGCGAAATCCCCAGACTCGGCTTTCTCGGCTGGCCGCGCATGTTTCTCCAGCTTGGACTGCCGTTGATGGAAGCTCTCACGGTGGCTGAGCTGACGGCCGTGCTGGCTCACGAGCTGGCGCATTGCTCGGGCCGGCATGCGCGCAGCTCCAACCGGATCTATCGGCTCCATCGCACCTGGGCGACGCTGTTCGAGCGGATGCAGCGCCCGTCGAGTAGCTCGTTCCTGCGGTCGCTTCGATCGGCGACGGTTCGCGTGGCGAACTGGTACTGGCCCAGACTGCACGCGCGGGCCATGGTCCTCTCGCGCGCTCACGAGTATCACGCCGATCGGGTCGCGGCCGAGCACACGGGTGCCGCGTCCCTGGTCTCGGCCCTCTGGCGGACGGAATGCCTGGGGCCCATGCTCGCCGAACGGTTCTGGCCCGAGCTCTTCCGAGTCGCCGAGCAATCGCCCGAGCCCCCGGCTGATGTCCTCGACCGGCTGCGGTTGGCCTATCAGGCATCGGTCGCGCCGACCGATGCATCACGATGGATGGATCGGGCCCTGGCCCGGGCCACCGGCCACGACGAGACGCACCCGGCGCTCCACGATCGGAGCCGGGCGCTCGGCTGGGCGGAAGACGACCTCCGCCGCCTCGGTTTCCCGGCAGCCCCATGCCCCTCCGCGGCCGAAGCCCTGCTCGATGGCCCGACCGAGGCGATCCGGTCCGATCTCGCCAACCGATGGCGCCGCGAGGTCGCCGCCGAGTGGCGGCTCCGCCATCAGCGCACGGCCGCCGAGACCCGGCGGCGCCAGACACCCGGCGAATCCTCGACGACCGGTTCCGAGTCCGAACCGCCCGCGCCGATGCCATCGACCGCCGCGATCGAAGCCGCCACAGAGACCAATCCCGACGCCAATGTCGACACCCTTGCCCGACCGCCCTCGGCGGCCAACGCGATCGCCGCCGCCCAGGCGTGGGAAACGGCCCGCTCATCTCTGGATCTGAAGGGACCCGCCGAGTCCGTGCCGCTGCTCCGCGCCGTGCTCGAGCTCGACACTCGCCACCCCCAGGCCGCGCTCGTCCTGGGCTCGCACTTGCTCCAGTTCGGCGACCCCGAAGGAAGCCGATTGCTGGAGACCCTGGCCGATCTCGGCGACGGATTCTGGACGCGCCACGCCCTCCAGGCTCTGCACGATCATTTCCAGAACACCGGGCAGACGGTCCAGTTCCAGGAAGTGCGCCGCCGGCTCGATCGGTTCGACGAGGAGTTCGCGGCCGCTCAGCGCGAGCGTGCCAACGTCCGGCCCGGCGACGCCTTTCTCCCCCACGACCTGCCCGATAACGCGCTCGAAGCCTTGCGCTTGACGCTCGATCGTCACGAGTCGTGCCAGGCCGCCTGGCTCGCCCGCAAGGCCCTGCGGTACTTCCCCCATCGGCCGCTCTTCGTCCTGGTT
>JAKAUH010000324.1 GCA_021818605.1 Planctomycetota bacterium | reverse complement strand
CGAGCCGTCGCCCCGCCGCGACCTGCTGCCGAGCCGGAGTTTCTTGACGACGACCAGCCTGATCGCCACGAGGGGTTGCCACAACCGCTGCGGGTTCTGCTATCTGTCGACGGACGGGCTGACGATGCCCTATCAGGTGAGGGACGTCGAACAGGTTGTCGAGGAGTTCCGCCGGGACGGCCAGCCATACGGCGTGTTCATCGACAACAACCTGGGCTCGCGCCCCGAGTATCTGCGTGCGCTTTGCCGCACCCTGCGGCCCCTTGAAGTGATCTGGAGCGCCGCGGTGACGATCGACGTGACGAACGACCCCTCGCTGGTCCGCGAGATGGCCCTGGCGGGCTGCACGGGCGTGTTCGTCGGGTTTGAGTCGCTGACCGGCGAGAACCTGGTCGAGGCGAGCAAGAAGACGCCGAGCCCGTCCGAGTACCTCCGTCGGGTGTCGATCCTGCACGACCACGGCATCCAGGTCAACGGGAGCTTCGTGCTGGGCTTCGACCACGACCGAGCCGACGTGTTCGAGACGACCGTGCGCTGGATCGAGGCCGCCCGGCTCGAGTGCGCGACGTTCCACATCCTGACGCCTTATCCGGGTACTCCGCTCTTCCGACAGATGGAGGCGCAGGGGCGGCTGCTGCACCAGGATTGGCGGCTCTACGACACGGCGCACGCCGTCTTTCGACCGCGGCACATGGAGCCTGATGAACTGGAGGCGGGGTATGCCTGGTGCTACGAGATGCTCTTCTCGCACCGATCGATCTGGAGGCGACGGCCGGCCGACCTGCGGGTCGTGCCGGCCTACCTTGCGATGTCCTACCTCTACAAGAAGTCGAATCGGATCTGGCACTGGCTGATCCAG
The DNA here is from genome assembly GCA_021818605.1 of Planctomycetota bacterium. Taxonomy (GTDB): domain Bacteria; phylum Planctomycetota; class Planctomycetia; order Isosphaerales; family Isosphaeraceae; genus JAKAUH01. The sequence goes on along the minus strand of JAKAUH010000324.1, from coordinate 7,679 downwards.
CACCGGCTGACCGGACCGGTCTGGAGGCCCCTGGTAGAACTCACCCGCAGGCGGCATCTGAGGTTTCGCCGACGGCTGGCGGCGACGATGCCGGGGACTTCCCCGGCGATGGCGACAACCGTGGTCTCCGCCGGGGTCTGAGGGCGTTCGATGTAACCGGCGCAGGGCGGTGATTGCGGGATTATGAATGATCCACGAATCAACGCGTGCGTGTACGAATACGTTGCGGCGGGCTGTCCCCTGCATCTCCGCGGGTGGCGGTGGCGATCCGGTCGATGTCGGCCTGGGTCGGGCGGCCGCGCCGGGCCAGGGCCGGGCGGACGACGCTCCAGGTCCGGCCGTCGCTCTCCAGCGTGATCGTGCCGAGCTGGTCCGTGCGAAGCAACGGGATCCGGTGCCGGCTCAGGAGGCTGAGAGTCTCGGGATGAGGGTGGCCGAACTCGTTGTGTCGGCCCATGCTGGCCACGGCGAGCTCGGGCCGGACCAGGTCCAGCCAGCGTTCGTTCGTCCCGTTGCGGCTGCCGTGGTGGGGCAGCTTCAGGATCGTGCAATCCCGGACGAGCACGGGGTCGTGACGCTCCCACCATTCGCGCTCGATGACCTCGCTGTCGCCCGTGAGCAGCATCGAGAACGCCCCGTATTTCAGCCGGAGACCGATCGAGTTGTTGTTCTCGTTCCTGGGGTCGTCGGGCGGCTGGGGGAAGATCGTCAGCTCGACGGTGCCCAGCTCGATCCTGCGCGGCCTCGAGCTCGGCTGGATCGCGGTGATCGACTGAGCCTCGACCTCCCGGAGCAGGTTGAGGTAGGTCCTCGTCGAATGGCCCGAGTGAGAGGACAGGAAGTATCGCGGGTGCAGCTCGCGGACGACCTCCTCCATCCCGCCGTAGTGGTCGCTGTGATGATGGCTGATCGCCACGAGGTCGATGTGCGTGATCCCCTGACGCCTGAGGAGATTAAGGGCGCCCCTCTTCGTCGGACCCGCGTCGATCAGTGCGGTCTTGCCCTCCGGCGACCGGATCAGGATCGAGTCTCCCTGTCCGATGTCCAGCAACTCGATGACGAGCGGCCTGCCGCTTGATCGTTGAGATGTCCACTGGGCCTGGACTGTCGACGTGGCCGCCAGGAGGGTCAGGGCGAGCGTGAGGAGACGGATGAATCTTCTGATCATCACAGGCGGATGTCTCCTCCCGGATCGCGACCGGAAAGCTCGCCCTGGACGCGCCGGGTCTCGTCCGCGAGCTTGCGAGTGCCCTCGGCGTCGCGCTCGAAGCTGATCGAGAGCACATCGCCGGGCTTGATGTCCGAGGGCAACAGGAACCGGGGCAGGTTGATCGACTCGCCGTCGTCAGTGAGGAGGACAGCGATCGGCCGGTCCCGGCCTTCGAAGCGATCGACGCACAGCGAGTGTCGAACGGCCACGGGGGTCGCTCCTTCCGCCCGGCGGGCTTACCTGATGACGATGGGGGCGTCGTCGGATGCGGATGCGTCTTGCGACGCGGTCCGATCCCCGGACGGTGAGTTCAGGTCGCCCACACGCCGGCTCTCGAGGACGATGCTGTCGTTGCGGGGATCGACGCGGGAATCCGCCTTCGAGCCGTCGGGTTGGAGCGGGAACGTGCCCGGCCTGAGCGGGAACTCGCGGGACGCCGACTCCGGATCGGCCAGGAAGAAACGTTTCGGCTGCGCGAAGAAGCCGGCGCGGCGGTCGTAGACCTCGACTGTGAGCCGATCGCCCGGGCGCCATTGCACCTCGAACGGCCGGTGGTCCCACTCGGCGATCAGGTCGTCCCGGCCCGCCACGGCCAGTCGCTCGCCATACGACACGGTGTCCCAGAGTGTCGTGACATGCCCCTGGCTGTCGCGCCGGAGCACCTTGGCCTGGATGTCGACCGTATGCCCCGCCTGGAAGAGGTTCGGATCGAGATGCACCTGGCGGATGGTGACCCGGTAGGTCCCCGGCTGGCTGAATGACTCGGCGGGTTCGAGCAGGTCGACGACCTCGGCGACCGGGTCCGCCGAATCCTTGCCTCCCTGATCGGCGATCGGCGTTCCCGTCACGAGCGCCAGCAGGGCCTGCACCTTGGGATGGTCCTTGAACATCCAGCCGCCGACGCCCGCGCCCCCTCCGCTGACCAGCATCAGCATGTAGGCGATTCGCCTGAAGAGGGACGGCCGCCGGCTCTTTCGTGCTCTGGTCATCTTCCGAATCCCCTCCTGGGCATCCGACGCGGGCTCCCTCGGGCCGATCGTTCGGGCACAGGCAGCGCCAACGAATCACCGGCTCCGTGTTTCTGTATTCTTCCGATCCCCAGATAGGTCGGGGTGAGATGGCTCGATGAGGGGAAGAGCGGCCGTTTTAGCATAGATCCGGTTTGCGTCAAGACGATCTGGGCCGCGTCGTCTGCCAGGCCGGAGGTGCCGGAAGCTCAACGGCCTCGATGCCGGGTCGCTCACCGTCGCCTGGATCACGCCCGGCCGGAGGTTCACGGATCGCGCGGCTGGCGTTCCGGCTGGGCGCCGATTACAATCGTCACACGTCGGAAAACCGGGCGCGAAACGCGACGGGCGTTGGGGGCAACGGCACGATGGGGGGGCTCGGCTGCGATGGACCTGATGACGGGGCTCCCGCTTCTCTGGGCCCAGGCTCAGCCCGGTCCCGCGAACCCCAGCGCGATCAGCCTGCTGGCCCTGAGGCGGTGGTGCGGTAGTCTGACCCTGAGCTCACCGCAGTCCGCCCCCGATCTGCACGGTCTGTGGGCGTTCCTCGCCGGCCTGGCGGGACTGATCGCACTGGTCGTCACCATCCAGGGGCCCGCGCGGGCGTTCCGCCAGCTTTTTGACATCCCGGGGCACCTCCGCCTGGTCCGCAGCGGGATCCTCCGGATTCGCCACGCCAGTCGGATGGTGGCCACCGTGATCGGTTTCATGGTCCTTTCCTGGACCGGCGCGCAGTCTCTCGTCTTCTCGCACGACTCGGGTCGTACCGACCTGATCCTGTTGCTTCGCTCCCGAGCGCTGGGTGAGCTGGCCGCGGAGCAGGGATCGCTCGCGGCCCTGACCCCGCTGCGCGACGTGGCCGGGCTGGCCGACAATCTCCCGCTCCTGATCGCGGCCGTGCTGCTGATCTTCCGCGCCTCGATCGAGCCGCAGCGCACCGAAGCTGGGACGTCCGTGGCCGGTGATGACCGCGGGCGAGGCGGTTCTGGCTGGACGACCGCCTGCTGGGGGATCGGGGCGCTCTATATCCTCTACCGCGTCGTGGCTCGCGCGGCGGGGAGTCCTGAGCTACCTTACGGGAGTTGCCTGATCGTCGAGACGGTGTTGATCCCGGTGGCAATGGCGCTGGTCGACGGGTTCCTGCTGGCCTGGGTCCTCGCCGAGTTGCGGAACGCCGGCCTGGATGCCTCGGGCGAGGGGCGGCTCGACCCGCTCCAGCCGATCGCGTTGATGCCGGCGGCGATCCTCGCCGCGGCCGTCGCCCTTCCGTCCCGCTACATCGCCACGCTAGTGATCCTGGCCAACGACCGCTTGCCGACGTCGGTCCAGGCGACCAGGCTGGGTGCGTACATTCGCTGGCAGCTCGGCGGCTGGGGCCTGGCCGACATTCAGGGGGCGGGCCTGCTGGCGGTCGGACTCGTCGGCGTGGTCGCGTGGACCCGCGGCGGGGTGAGAGACGCGGTGGTTGGCTACGGGCGGATGCTGGCGGCCGAGGGCGGGCACCTTGTCGCCTCCCTGGCCCTGGCGGGACTCGCCACCGGCGTGCTCTCGGCCGCCGCCTACGCCGTCGTCCTGCTCCTTCCGGCACAGTCATGGGTCCTTGGCGCCGCCGACAGCTACGCCCACTTCCTCTCCCTGCCCATCGGGCTCTGGACGGCCTCGGCATTCGTCGAGCTGGCGCAGCGATCGCTCCCAACGGCCGCGGCGGCCGGATCCACGACGCAGCCAGCCGAGGTGCACGCGCGGCAGGATCCACCGGTCCACGATGCGCATTCGCCCGTCGTCGCGCCCGCCTCGTGAGCGGGAGGCGAGGGACCAACCCATTGTCGTCGACGGGGAACACGCAATGCGGCCGCTCCACGGGCGGCCGATGAATCCGCGCGCCCCGATCGGCTCGCGGCCGCTTTGGCACGCCGATGGCTACAGCATGGACATACCGGCGCCGGCGAGGGCCGCTCACCTGGGCGAGCCTCATCCGATCCGACCTCGGGGGGACAACCGGCTGGGCACAACCTCAGGGCATGGCCGGTATGAAGGGGGATAACTCGAAGCAACCTGGAAGCCTTCACTGACTGGTTCGCTTGACAGGGGATCGACGGGGGGGTTGTAATAAACGGGGTGGGCCGGAGATCGTGTCGACGCCAAGACCGGTCCCGGGTATCCTCGCGACCGCGACGTCCTTCTCGTCCGTCCCCCCCGGACCCTCGTTCGGTGATCGGTCCCAGGCCGACGATTCGCTCTTTCTTCCCCCATCGTCGATGTGACGCTTGACAATTTGGCCGAGCCCTCACAGAGAATGGATGAGGATGCTTCGGGCTGCGCATGGGCGTCAGGCCGAGGCGGAGTGAACCCGGGCTACGGGTCCGTCCGACTGATTCGTCGATCGCCGCGCGGGCCGGATCGAGCCGCATTCAGGAGGGAAACGTCCCATGTCCATCGGATCGGATCTGATCAAGCTGATTGCCGGCCGCCAGAACCTGGACGACTACCAGAAGAAACACTGGACCGGCAGTTTCTCGGAATACCTCGACATCGTCCGTCGTGATCCGCGGGTGACCCGTACGGCCTACCAGCGGATCTACGAGATGATCATGAGCTACGGCACCGACGAGATCGTCGTCAACAAGGAGAAGCTCGTCCGCTACCGGTTCTTCGAGGATCCGGACAATCAGGGCGAGGACGCGATTTTCGGCCTCGAGCGGACGTTGATCAATCTGGTCAACATCCTCAAGAGCGCCGCCAACGGCTACGGGACCGAGCGCCGGGTGCTCCTGCTGCACGGGCCGGTTGGCAGCTCCAAGAGCACGATCGCCCGCCTGCTCAAGAAGGGCCTGGAGCGCTACTCGCGCCGCGACGACGGCGCGGTCTACAGCTACGGCTGGCGCGAGACCGGCCCGGACGGCGAGGAGTTCTACTCCGAGTGCCCGATGCACGAGGAGCCGCTGCATCTCATCCCCCAGGAGGACCGCGCCGAGGTTACCCAGTACCTCAACGGCGAGAGCGACTTGGAAGGCTATCAGGTCGTCATCGAGGGCGATCTCTGCCCGTTCTGCCGCCAGATGTTCAACGAGCGGATGGAGCGCCACGGCGGCGACTGGTCCCGGGTTCTCGACGACATCCGGGTTCGCCGGCTGATCCTCTCCGAGCAGGACCGGATCGGCATCGGCACCTTCCAGCCCAAGGATGAGAAGAATCAGGACGCCACCGAGCTGACGGGCGACATCAACTACCGCAAGATCGCCGAGTACGGCACCGAGAGCGACCCCCGAGCGTTCAATTTTGACGGCGAGTTCAACATCGCCAACCGCGGCATCATCGAGTTCATCGAGGTCCTCAAGCTCGACGTCGCCTTCCTCTACGATCTGCTCGGCGCCAGCCAGGAACACAAGATCAAGCCCAAGAAGTTCGCGCAGACCGACATCGACGAGGTCATCATCGGGCACACCAACGAGCCCGAGTACAAGAAGCTCCAGTCCAACGAGTTCATGGAGGCCTTGCGCGACCGCACGGTCAAGATCGATGTCCCCTACGTGACCCGGCTGGCCGACGAGATCCGGATCTACGAGAAGGACTACAACAGCCGGAAAGTCCGGGGCAAACGGCTGGCGCCTCATACCCTCGAGGTCGCCGCCATGTGGGCCGTGCTCACCCGGCTCGAGGAGCCCAAGAACGCCGGCCTCACGCTGATGCAGAAGCTCAAGCTCTACAACGGCAAGACCCTCCCCGGCTTCACCGAGGACAACATCAAGGAGCTCCGCGAGGAGGCTGAGCGCGAGGGCATGCACGGCATCAGCCCCCGCTACGTCCAGGACAAGATCTCCAACGCCCTGGTCTCGCACACCAACGAGCGATCGATCAACCCGTTCATGGTGCTCAACGAGTTGGAGTCGGGGCTGAAGCACCACTCGCTGATCAACAGCGACGAGACGCGCAAGCACTACCGGCACCTGCTCTCGCTCGTGAAGGAAGAGTACGAGGACATCGTGAAGAACGAGGTGCAGCGCGCGATCGCCGCCGACGAGGACGCCCTGACCCGCCTGTGCGGCAACTACATCGACAACGTCAAGGCGTACACCCAGCGCGAGAAGGTCAAGAACAAGTACACCGGCCAGCCCGAGGAGCCCGATGAGCGGCTGATGCGCTCGATCGAGGAGAAGATCGACATCCCCGAGAGCCGCAAGGACGACTTCCGCCGCGAGATCATGAACTACATCGGGGCGCTCTCGCTCGACGGCAAGAAGTTCGACTACCGGACCAACGAACGCCTTCAGAAGGCCCTGGAGCTCAAGCTCTTCCAGGACCAGAAGGACACGATCAAGCTCACCAGCCTGGTCTCGAGCGTCGTGGACAAGGACACCCAGGAGAAGATCGACATCGTCAAGGCCCGGCTCATCCGCAGCTACGGCTACGACGAGGACTCGGCGACCGACATTCTCAATTACGTCGCCAGCATCTTCGCCCGCGGCGACGTGAAGCGCGGGAGCCATTGACAGGCCGACGCGATGAAATGAGTCGGGGGCACGATCGGATCGGAGGAGCGGCATGAGCATCACGACCGACCTGATCGTGCCCGTTTACGAGGATCTCCTGCGACGTAACTTCAGGTGGGCCTTGGATCAGGGTGGACTACACTTCGAGGGCCAGAGCGACGTCCAGAAGACGTTGCGCCGCATCGCGCGACGACTTCAAGAGCTTGAGGTGCCCTACGCCGTCGCGGGGGGCATGGCGCTCTTCGCCCACGGATTTGAGCGATTCACCCAGGATGTTGACATCCTGGTGAGCCGCGAGGGTCTGCGTGTCATCCACGAGCGGCTTGACGGGCTGGGTTATGTTCCTCCGTTCACGGGCAGCAAGAATTTGCGCGACACGGAATTTGGAGTCCGAATCGAATTCCTCGTCGCCGGGGATTACCCGGGTGATGGAAAGCCGAAGCCCGTTGCTTTTCCGGAGCCGGATGAGGCTGCCGTGCCGATCGAAGGCATTCGCTTCCTCTCACTGCCGAAACTGGTCGAGCTGAAGCTTGCGTCCGGGATGACCGGAGGGATTCACCGGCTGAAGGATCTGACCGACGTGGTGGAACTCATCAAGGTTCTCAGCCTCAGCGACCGATTCGCCGACCAGCTCAACCCCTACGTCCGCGACAAGTACCTCGAGCTCTGGCAGGCCGTCCGAGACGCACCGCCCGGGCCGGACGAGGGCTGAGTTGGCCGGTAGGGGCGGAAATATCGGTCGTATGCCCCGGATTTGCCGCCGATTCGTCAAATCGGGCTTGCATTGGACTTGGCTAATCCGGGGGAGATGGAATACAATTTGCAGTAGGGGATCCTGGGTCACTGGCCGCCGCAACCGGACCAAGACACGCCGAACCGTCCTCGACCCCCCTCGACCCATCGTTCCCGGGCGAACCCCCCAGAGATCTTTTGCTTTTCGGCTCGGTGGACCGCTGAGGCCGGAGGTCGCTT
>JAKAUH010000541.1 GCA_021818605.1 Planctomycetota bacterium | reverse complement strand
TGTCCTCGACATGGGCCAGAACTTCGCCGGCTTGGTCCGATGGCGGACCTCGGGCACGCCGGGCCGGACGATCACCCTCCGGTTCTTTTTTAATGATACGGCGTCCACCGAGATCTACACGACGAACCTGCGCGAGGCCCGTGTGACCGACCGCTACACCTGCGCCGATGACAGCCCCGTCGCCTGGCAGCCGCGGTTCACTTTCCACGGGTTCCAGTACGTCGAGGTGTCTGGCCTGGCCGCGCCGCCGACCGCCGAGACAATCACCGGCATCGCGGTTTCGAGCGACACGCCCATCGTGGGCTCGTTCGCCTGCTCGGACCCGATGCTCAACCAGCTCTTCAGCAACATCTACTGGACGCAGCGGGCGAATTTCATCGACATCCCCACCGACTGCCCCCAGCGCGACGAGCGCCTGGGCTGGACGGGCGACGCGCAGGTCTACATCGAGACGGCCTCGCGGATCTGCGACGTGCAGGCGTTCTTCAACAAGTGGCTGGTCGACCTGACGGATGGCCAGCGCGCCGACGGCCAGTTCCCGATGGTCGCCCCGGTGAAGGTCGCCGGCGACGACGGCGGTCCCGCCTGGGCGGATGCGGGTGTGATTTGCCCGTGGACGATCTACGAGGTCTATGGCGATCGTCGCGTGCTCGAGCGGCAGTATCCGTCGATGGTGAAGTTCGTCGAGTTCTGCCGCAAGCGGAGCACCCCCGACCTGCTGCCGCCCGCGCAGTTCCACTGCTTCGGCGACTGGCTGAGTATCGGTGCCGACACGCCGAAGGACGTGATCTACGAGGCGTACTTTGCCCATAGTGTCGACCTCATGTATCGCGCCGCCAACGCGTTGGGCAGGGACGACGACTCCGCACGGTACTGGGACCTGCGCCGCCGGGTCCGGGAAGCGTTCCGGCGCGCCTACGTCGGCCCCGACGGGCGGATCAAGGGCGACACGCAGGCGGTCTACGTGATGGCACTGGCCTTCGGGTTGCTCGATCCGAATCCGTCGATGGAGGACTTCGACCGGGCGGCGAAGTACCTGGTCGCGGACATCGCGAAGCACGGGTATCACCTGACAACCGGCTTCGTCGGCACGAAGTCGTTGATGCAGGCGCTCTCGCTGATCGGCCGCGACGACGTGGCCTTCCGGTTGCTGCACAATGATACGTTCCCGTCGTGGGGCTTCTCGATCAAGCAGGGGGCGACGAGCATCTGGGAGCGCTGGGATGGCTGGACGCCGGAGAAGGGATTCCAGGACCCGGGGATGAACTCGTTCGCCCACTACTCGTTTGGCGCCGTCTACGGCTGGATGGCCCGCACGATCGGCGGGATCAACCTGGACGCCCCGAAAAGGACGCTGATCCTCGCGCCCCGGATCGACACGCGGCTGACCTGGGCGAAGACGTCGTACCGCAGCCTGTTCGGCACGATCGCCACGGAGTGGAAGCGGGACGGCGACCGGCTCGAGCTGGCGGTGACGATCCCGGCCAACGTGAAGGCGATCGTGTACTTGCCGACCACGGACCTCGACAGCATCACCGAGGGCGGTCGTCCGCTGCCCCAGGCCGAGCGAGGCCGTCCGATCGTCCAGTCCGGCGGCATCAGCGGCCCGATTGCGATGCCCGGCGGGCCCGGCCTGGGCCTGCCGTTCTCGATCGAGTCGGGGAGTTATCGGTTTGGCATGAGGATGAAGTGATATGCAAACTCGAATCGATGGATCAGTAAGGCTGCGGAACCTCCGCGCCGGTCGGCCGACGGGCGGGATCGTCCCGGCCGGGGTCCGCCGGCGCGGCCAGCGAGGCCGCGCGTCGTCGGCCGTTTCGATCGGAATCACCGGGCTGGACGGGGGTCTCGGAACGTCCCCGCTCCTCGTCGATCCAGCGCCTCGCTGCCTCGACCTGTTCGGCCGACGGCGGAGTGCCGTAGTTGGTTACCATCGTGCCGGCACGATACCGATGAGCATACTCCCGCACACGGGCAATCAACTCCTCCGGCAGCGGCTCGAGGGTTGGGCCGGGGGACTGCGGATCGATCGTGCTGAGGCACCTGGCGACGAGATGGTCCGCCGTGATCGCTCCCTTGCGATGGGCCGCGACGAGGGAATCTGTCATGGTGGGGGTGCTCCTGTCCACGACCCGGTCGAATTGCGGCTCCATTGCGGACGGCCAGGGCTCTCCCCATCAAGCATTCCCCGGGCCCGGCGAGAGAGCTTCCCCTTCTGGAAACAGCGGCTCCTGGAAGATGAACCGCCAGTTCTCCAGGATCTGCGGCCGGAGCGCGGGGTCGTCGAGGAACGCGCGGCCATTGTTCAAAAGACTGTCGCGTGCCGTATCCCTGTCCAGCTTGAGGGCCAGGACGCGGAGGTCGAGCTGGTGCTTCTTCTTCTTGCTCGAGAGCTTGCTCACGAAGATGTCGTACTCGTCGAGAAGATAGACACGAAGTCCGCCGAAATCGCCGAACCAGCGCCGGCGATCCCGCCAGCCAGTCGGCAGGTAGTGCGACTGGACGTGCCCCAGCTTCATGCCGAACTCGACCTGAATTTCGCGCAGGACGTCCCGCTGACGGCGGATGTCCTCGGGGATCTCGTCAACGAGATCGATGTCGTCGGTCGGCCGAGCGGTCAGGCCCTTCACGAGCGTGGGAACCGATCCGGCGACGTGGATCTCGACTCGCCCCTGGATGCTCTGGCCCAGCAACTCGAAGAGCTGGGTGAGCAGCTTCATGTCGATGCTGTCCACGAGCCGCTCCCGGATGGTGGAGTACCCGACCTCGTCGAAGTCCTCGCTCAGGATCTCGCGGACCCGCGAGCCTTGGGGGCTGACTTCGAGCCATTGCTCGAACCGAGCGGCGCCCCAGTACGAGCGCAGCGCGACCGACGCGTCGCGGATCAACAGCCGCGTGCGGTAATCGGGCTCGGGAGTGCGGGCCAGGTCCTGCTCGATCGCCGCGGCCAGCGTGCGGCTGTCGATGTAGGGCTGGCCCCACACGAGCCTCCAGGGGTCGAGGACTCTCGGCGCGGTGGTCATGACCCCGTCGATTGTACCACGGCACGCGGGGGCAATCGGCGTCGGCTCGTGATCGCCGCGGCGGTCGTGGCCGCGATGATCGCGGTCGGACCGTCCGCGAACGCCAGGCGCATCAGCCGGCTGGATAACGGGACGATCCGGATCGGCGTCGATCTCGACATCGGCGGGACGATCACCGAGCTGGCCCGCTCGAAGGACGGGGACGGCGCTGGCGGCAACCTGATCAACTCGCACGACCTGGGCCGGCAGGTGCAGCAATCGTATTACTCGGGCCCGCACCCGTTCGGCCAGGCGCACCCAGGCTGGAAGGGCTGGCCCTGGAACCCGATCGGCTCGGGCGACGTGTATCACAACCCGGCGCGGGTCGTGAAGCACTCGAACGACGGCAAGACCCTGTATGTCAAGACGATCCCGATGCAGTGGGCGCTCGACAACGTGCCGGGCGAGTGCACGTTCGAGACGTGGATCACCCTCGATGGCCATGCCGCGCACATACGGTGCCGGTTGAACAACGCGCGGCCCGACCACACTCAGTACCCCGCGCACGATCAGGAGCTGCCGGCCGTCTACACGATCGGCAAGCTTCACCGGCTGTTTACGTATGACGGCGATCGGCCGTTCCAGAACCAACCGCTGCGCCACGTGCAGAACGCCGGCCCGCCGTGGGCCGGCTGGAAGGCCACCGAGAACTGGGCGGCGCTCGTGAATGACCAGAACTTCGGCGTGGGCGTGATCGAGCCTGGGGTCTACTCGTTCATCGGCGGCTTCCACGGTCAGCCCGGCAAGGGCGGTCCTGCCGATGATCCTACCGGCTACATCGCCCCGGTGCGCAAGGAAATCCTCGACCACAACATCGTCTACGAGTATCGCTACATTCTGGCCGTCGGCACGCTCGACCAGATCCGCGCGCTGGCCGTGGCGAATCGCATCAAGGACACCCGTCCCGACGACCACTTCGAAACCGACCGCCGGCACTGGATCTACCACAACGCCCGCGACGCCGGGTTTCCGATCAAGGGCGGGCTGAGGATCCAGACGACCGGCGAGGATCCTCAGCTCATCGGCCCCGAACAGTGGTGGCGGGCCGAGGAGATGCCTCGCCTGTACCTTCGCGCGGCGTTCCGCACCCGCGGCGACCGCGTCGACGTCTTCTGGAGCATCCCCGGCGAGGGTTTTAGCTCGAAGCGCCACGCGTCGGTCGCAATCCAGCCCGACGGGCAGCTCCGCACCTACACCGTCAACCTCGCCGGCCTGCCTGGCTACCAGGGCATCATCACCGGCCTGCGGATCGACCCGCCCGACGCGCCCGCCCCGAACCACGAGGTCCGGATCCAGTCGATCTCGTGGAGGCCCGAGTAGGCCGGACGGACGGCGAGAATGTGCAGGAAGTTCTGCACGTCCGCTTGACGACCGTCTCGATGTGCAGTACGATCTGCACGTTGTCCCATCGCGGAGTTCTGGGGAGACGACGATGTCGAAGTTCACGCCGGGGGAGATGAAGGTGATGCGGCTGTTGTGGGAGCACGGCGAGTTGAAGCCGGTGGAGCTTCAGGAGCGGTTCCCCGAGCCGATCAAGAACCCCGCGCTGCGGTCGTATCTGACGACCCTGGTGGACAAGGGGCACGTCACTCGCCGGCTGGTGGGGAAGGCGTACCACTACAAGGCCGTCACCCGCCCGCGGTCGGCGTTCCGCACCATGCTCGGCGAATTGGTCGACACCTATTGCGGCGGCTCGGTGCGCGACCTGGTGATGAACCTGATCAAATCGGAGAAGCTCAGCGAGCAGGAGCTGCTCGAGCTCAAGCGGCTGGCCGAGGGGAAGGAGCCGACTCCGTCATCTGGACCGGGAACGCGAGCGTCAAGCACGGGCACTAGGAGGAGGCGCAAATGAACGCCGCGACGATCGGCTCGAACCTGCTGGCGATCCTGGCGGAACCGGGCGGCCTGGCCGCGCTCGTCGCCCGGTGGACGGTGCTCCTGGCGTCGGCGTGGCTGGCGCATGCGCTGCTGGCCCGGCGGAACCCTCGCTGGCGGGTGCTGGTCTGGCGGGGGACGATCATCGGGCTGATCCTGGTGGCGGTGCTATCGGCCCGCCCGCCGATCGTCAGCCTGCCGGTGGCGCCGTCTGGGCGTGAGGGGTCAGCCGAGCCGGACGTTTCCCTCGCATTGACAGCCCATTCCGAACCGGTCCGGCCGCCCGTCGTGATGCCGGTGCGGGCCGTCCGGGTTGCGGCCGGGCCGGTCGTCGCCCCGCCTGAACCGGTTCTCGACATCGAGCCCGCGGCGGCACCGTCGCCGATGCAGATTGCGGAACGAGTGGCGTCGTGGTTGCCGGTGGTCTGGCTGGCCGGAGTGCTCATTCTGTCCGGGCGACTGGTGATCTCGAGCCTGGCGCTACGCCAGCTGCTGGGGCGGGTGAATGATGCTCCGGAGGCGATCGTTGGCGAGTGCCGCGCGATCGCCACGCGGCTCGGCCACAACCGCCCGGTTCGCGTGGCGTGCTCGGACGAGGTGAAATCGCCCTGCCTGGCCGGCGTGCTGCGGCCGACGCTGCTCTTGCCAGGCGAATGTCAGGCGCCCGACGACCTGCCGGCGATCCTGGCGCACGAGCTGGCGCACGCGAAAAACCGCGACCTGGCCTGGAACCTGGCGGCCCATGTCGCTTCGATCGTCCTGTGGTTTCACCCGCTGGCGTGGCGGATCCGGTCGGTTCATGCGTCGGCTTGCGACGCGGTGAGCGACGCGATCGCCGCCGATCACCTGGGGGATGTGGGCGCCTACGCCCGGACGCTCGCGCGGCTGGCTGTGGCGGCAGCCGCGTCGCCACCGTCACCCGCGCCGGTGCTGGCGATGGCGCGGACGTCGGAGGTCTGGCGCCGGCTCGATGCGCTCAATCGGCGGGTGTTCGGCGCGCCGCTCTCGCGACGGTTGATCCTGCCGGCGGTGGCGCTGGGCGGATTACTTCTGGTGTTGATCGGCGGGTTCGGCGTCACCCGTGCGGCGCAGGATCCGAAGGCCGCGCGGGCGCGGGCGACTCCCGAGGCGAACGATCCCGATGCGCCCGCCGGCCGGGTCGTGCTGCGGGCCGTCGAGGGAGCGACCGGCGAGCCGATCGGCGGTTGCTCTGTCGAGTTTTTGCTCTACATCGGCGGCGTGGCCCAGAAGTCGACCGTGAAGGCCGACGAGGACGGCACCGCGGTGATCGGGTGGAAGGCCGGCGCGAAGGTCGAGCGGCTGCACGTCACCGCCCGCGCGTCGGGATACGCGCCGGTGCTGGTCGTCTGGTCGCGCGAGCGGCATCCGAAGGGCCTGCCCGCGGAGAAGGTGCTGCGGTTCGAGCGGGGTGTCACGATCGGCGGCGTCGTGAAGGATTCCGAGGGGCGGCCGATCGCCGGGGCGAGGGTTGACATAAGTGCGCAGGCGACCGATTCCGACTGGAACGAGGTCGCCAACTTCGGCCTGGGGAGCATGCCGACGGACGAGCGCGGACGATGGCGGCTCGAGCACGCGCCGCGGAACCTGGGCCACGTATGGGTCAGTGCCACCAAACCGGGCTATCGCCAGCGCGCTGACAACACCGTCGCGGCGGTCGGGAGCGACAGCGTTATCGTGCTCGAGCGCGGCCTGACGCTTACCGGCCGCGTGGTCGATGCCCAGGGCCGGCCGGTCCGCGGCGCCCGGGCCGTGCTGACTCACGAAAGCTGGGGGGGCAGCGGGCCGACCGCGACCTCCGACGCCGACGGTCAGTTCGCGATCAATAATTGCGACCCGGGCGTCGCGAGCTTCGGGGTCCAGGCCAGGGGGTTCGCGCCCTCGATGAGAGAGGTGCGGATCGAGGCGAGGATGGCGCCGGTCGAGGTCCGGCTGACCGGGCCGGGGAAGTCACTCCGCGCCCGGGTCGTGGATGTCGCGGGTCGTCCGGTCGCCGGCGCGCTCGTGGCGGCCGAGAGCTGGCGCGGTCGAGCGGCGCTCGAGTTCCGGACCCACACCGACGCTGACGGCCGTTTCGCCTGGAGTGATGCGCCGGCCGATGCGGTGCTGTTCTCGATCCTGAAGCCCGACTACATGTCGGGCCGGGATGTGTCGCTCCAGGCAACGAACCGCGAGCAGACGGTCGTGCTGCACCCGAAGCTTGTCATCACGGGGAAGGTCACGGACGCGACGACGGGCCGGCCGGTGGATCAGTTCCGCGTCGTGCAGGGCCGGCCGATCATCGGCGAGGCCCCGAGCGAGATCAACTGGTCCGGGCCGGGCGTCGAGCAGGGCCCGGGCGGGCAGTACCGGACCGAGTTCGACGAGCCGAGTGAGCTGTTGTATCTGCAGATTGAGGCACCGGGCTACCCGATCGTCGCGTCGCGCGGGTTCCGGCCCGACGAGGGCAATCGGACGCTCGACTTCGCGCTCGAACCAATGAAGGCGGTCTCGGGAATCGTGAAGCTCCCCGACGGCCGCCCGGCCGAGGCGGTCGCGGTCGCGCTGGCCACTCCGAAGAAGCACGTCGCGCTGCACGACGGCCGGTTCAACGGCGATGCGGGCGTCCCGCGAGTGACGACCGGACCGGATGGCCGGTTCGCGTTCGCGGCGCCCGAGGGGCCCTTCACGGTGATCGCCGCGGGCGACGCCGGGTTCGCCGATGCCTTTCCCGACGAGCTCGCTCGCACGGGCACCCTGGTCCTCCAGCCCTGGGGCCGGATCGAGGGAGGCTTACGCATCGGCGCGCGGAGCGGGGCCAATCAGGAGGTCTCGCTCCATCCGAACCGGTTCCGGCGCGGTGTCAGTCCGTTCGTCTTCAGCTATGGATACGAAACCCGCACCGACGACCGCGGTCGGTTCACGCTCGACCGGGTGATCCCGGGGCCGGGCATGGTCAGTCGCGTGGTCATCACCGCCATAGGGGGTGGCGAGCAGCACACGCCCGGCTGGAACGAGCGGGTTGAGGTCCCGCCCGGCGGGACGGTCGAGGTGAAGATCGGCGGCAAGGGCCGGCCGGTCACTGGGCGGCTCACGATCGAGGGCACGCCCGAATTCCCGGTCGACTGGACGCACCAGGAGCCCGTCACGCTCGACGCTGGGCTGGATCAAGCTGCGACCGCGCCGGATCGCTGGTATCGCGTCGCGGCGAACCTCGAGAAGGACGGAACTTTCCGCATCGATGACGTCCCGTCCGGGAAGTACCGGATGCGGCTGCGTATCAATGGCTCGCTGCCGCCGGGCTCTGGCGGCGGCGATGCCCAGGTCGGCCGCGTCGATCGGTCAGTCGAGGTCCCGCCCATTCCCGGCGGCCGGTCGCATGAGCCGCTCGACCTGGGAACGATCCACGTCCAGTTGAACGTAATAATCAAGGCCGGCGACCCCGCGCCCGATTTCACGGTGCGCCGCATCGTTGAGGGGACGGCCGCCAACGATCGGATCAAGTTGAGCGACAACCAGGGCAAGGTGGTGCTGGTCGACTTCCGCTCGAGCTGGTACGAGTTTCAGTCGCGCTCCGACCTGAACGCCATGATCGAGCTTCACAAAA
>JAKAUH010001084.1 GCA_021818605.1 Planctomycetota bacterium | reverse complement strand
TCGGTGGCCTGGGTGGATTTTGCCTACGCAACCGGGCGCCCACTGCCGGGCTGGGAGGTCGATGCCGCCTGCCGCTCGGTCATCGACCGCGCCGGCCACGGGGCTCGCTTCATCCACCGAACGGGACACAACATCGGACAGGAGGTCCACGGCAACGGCGCTCACATGGACAATCTCGAGACGCACGAGGAGCGGCTGGTGCTGCGCCGGACGTGCTTCTCGATCGAGCCGGGGATCTACTCCGAGGAATTCGGCGTGCGGAGCGAGGTGAATGTGTTCATCGACGCCGAGGGAACCGTGCATGTCACCGGCGGTCCGCAGACCGAGGTGCGACCCATCCTGCGCCCGAGCTCGCCGTGAGAGATGGATCGCGCCACGAGCCAGTTCGTTGTGATCGAGCTACCCGGCCAGGATTCGAACCTGGAAAAACAGGACCAAAACCTGTTGTGATACCGTTTCACCACCGGGTAGTACGCACCCGATTCTATCCGAATGCCGGGCGGTCGGGAAGGCGGGACATCGCGTGGCGGGGGGCGTTGGGGCAGACATCGCGAATGTCGGGTTTTCCGGGGCATCTGGGGACGGCGGCAGAGAGGCGGCATGCGAACGGTCTACTCGCCCGTGTGCTGGGTCACGAACTTCTCGCGGGCGAGCAGCGCCGCGCCGAGGATGCCGGCATCGTCCCCCAGGGCAGCGCGCTCGATGCGGATGAGGCCGTTGGGGTCGGTGAGCGCCTGTGACCTCGCGGCGGTGCGGACGAGGTCCAGGTAGGGTTGCCCGAGCGCGCCGACGACCCCACCGCCGACGATGACGATCTCGGGCCCGATGGCATTCATCAGGCTACCCAGCCCGAGGCCGAGGTAGTGGGCCGCGCGGTGGAGCTCCTTGAGAGCAACGATGTCCTTGGCGACGACGGCCTCGGCCAGGTCGCCGCTCTTGAGCCGGCCTCCCTTGCGGGCCATCTTGTCGCCCAGGACGGTTGGCTGGCCGCGTCTCACCGCCTTCTGCACACGGCGGCCGATGGCCGTCTTGCTGGCGAGGGCCTCGAGACAGCCTCGTGCGCCGCAGCCGCACCGGGGACCGCCGGCCTTGACGATGATGTGTCCGATCTCGCCCGCGTTGCCGGTCGAGCCCAGCACGATCTCGCCATCATGAATCACGCAGCCGCCGATCCCGGTGCCGACGAACGCCGCGACGACCTGGCGGTAGCCGCGGCCGGCGCCCAGGCGGAATTCGGCATATCCGCCCACCCTCACGTCGTTCTGGACGACGACGGGGCGATCCAGGATCTTCGACAGCCCGGGCCCGATCGGGAAGTCGCGGACGTTCAGGTTCGAGCTGAACAGGATCACGCCGGCATTGGTGTCAAGCGGGCCCGGCGAGCCGATGCCAGCCGCGGCGATGTCCTGCCGGCCGATGTCCGCGGCGCGGAGGGCCTCGTCGATGCAGGAGACAATGGCCTCGAGGATCGCCTGCCCGCCCTCCTTCGCCGGTGTCGAGCGCTTGGCACGACCGAGAATGTGATTATCGGTCCCAATCACGGCGCACAGGATCTTCGTCCCCCCCAGGTCGATCCCGAGTACCGGAGGTCCATCGCCCTGCAAGCTCATATCGAACGCGGCTCCTGGTTGATCGATGCGGCGAGCGGGCTGCTTGGCCCAGGATCCTCGGTCGCCATCGGGGTGGATTCTAACGGGTTCTGTCGCGGTTTGCGAAGCCCGTCTGCATGAGAAGCGCGTTGCTCAACGGTCGCTCGATGCACGGGAGTGATCGATCTTCTCGAGCAGGCCGACCGCCTCCGCCACGATCTGCTCGCCCGTTCCACGCTCGAGGTAGCTGTGCAGGCCCGTCCAGACCTGGTAGCCGCCGCGGTCGAAGCCCGACGTGTCGGGGATGTATCCGATGTAGTCGTTGGCCAGCTCGAACACGTACGTGTAGCGGAACGGGGAGCGTCTCTTGATCTCCTCGCCCAGCGCGGTGAAGTACTCGCCCGGGACGCCCACGATCGCGACGTCGCCGATCCGCATGGCCTGGACCCAAATTGGAATTTCTGGGCATTGCCGGGGCGCCACCTGCCGCCTCATGGCCCGGAAGATCTCGATCGTCTTGCGGGCCGCCGGTTCGTCCCTGATTCGTTTGGTGCAATAGGCCACCACGGCCCTGTCGTCGGCGTGCTCGTCGAAGCGACGGACCCTCACCGCGATCTCCTTGCGGATCGCGTCCACGCGATCGACCGGGCGCTCGGTCGCGGCATCGAGGGCGGCGGCGACCGCCTGGCGGATGCGGTGCGTCGCCTCATCGGTCGGAACGTCCAGGTTGTGAGTCGAGCCCGAGGCCCCTTCGAAGAACAGAAATGTCCCGCCACGCTCCTTCTCCAGCTCCTGCGCCGCCAGGCCGTAAAAAGACGGCGAGCGCACGCCCGGCTTCCTCGTGCCGATCGTATGGGTCGAATGATTGAAGAGCACGGCCTCGAGCCCCCCGTCGCGTCGGCGGAAGGCCAGAACCGGAAGCTCGGGGTCGAAGGGACCGGTGGGCCGGACCGCGTCGTTGAACGGGCCGATCCAGAAGATCGTCCCGTCCTTGAGCAGCAGCCGGCTGTTCTTCCCCACCGACGATTCCTCGCCCAGCCGAAACAGGAACCTCGACGGCGCGAGCCGACGAGCGGCGGCCTCGGCGGCCCGGACGATCCGGTCCTCGACCTGCTTTGTGAACGCCTCGTCACGCTTGTAACCGTGGATCGTGGCCGTGGTCGGGGCGTGATGGGTGTGAGTGGCGTTGATCAGGACGTGGTCGAATGGAACGCCGGTGGCCTGCTCGACGCGGTGAGCGGCACGGTCGAGGACGTCGCGCTCGATCATCAGAACGTCGCAGGCAATGAGCGCAACCTTGCCGCCGTGTCCATCCTCGACGACCAGCGCCGAGGCCCGCAGCTCACCCTCCTGGCCGTGGGCCTTGCCGGGCCCGATCCCGCCGCCGATGACCATCGAGTCGTCGGCCGTCAGGAGCTCGGCGGCCGCTCCGGCCTCGAGGCGCTGCGCGGGGGCGACGCGAGCGTCGATCAGGATGACGAGGATCGCCGCGGCGGCAATGGCGCTTGATTTCATCATGGTGCGGCCCTGTTGCAATGGGGCGGTGGGAACTCGGGCGGTGTGGCTGACAAACGCGGGGTACGGCGAGGATCCGGCTCATGTCCGCGATCGGTCGTGGCGCCGCCACCGAATCGGGTCGGGCGGGTCGCCGGCGCCGGGTACAGTCGGCTGGCGCCCCAGGTCGAGGTGGGGCAGGGGAGGGCGCGGCTCGATTCGGCGGGCCTTGGACAGGTCGATCCGCTCGTCCGAGAGCGCGACCTCGAACTTGCGGTTGCCAGCGAGCATCGTCGGCACCCGGATCGTGAACGTGCTTCCGTGGCCCGGCTGGCTCTCGAGGTGGACGTCGCCCCCGAGGAGCTTCGTCAGCTCCCGCACGATCGACAGGCCGAGTCCTGTCCCCTGGTGCTCGCGGGTGAGGACGTTGTCGCCCTGCCCCGGCGCCTTGGCCTGGCGGAACTTTTCGAAGATGGTCTCGCGCTCGTCCTCGTCGATACCAATTCCGGTGTCCTCGACCTCGAGCACGACGAACCGGCCGTCGACGCGGGCGCGGAGGGTGACGCGGCCCCCCTCGGGGGTGAACTTGATCGCGTTTGACAGCAGGTTGTAGAGGATCTGCCGCAGCTTGCCGGGGTCTTGCCGCAGGAGCGGGATCGCCTCGTCGATCCGGCATTCGAGGGTGATGTTCTTCCGCTCGGCCATCGGGCGGGCGAGGTTCGCCAGCGCCTCGCAGACATCGCGGATCGAGAAGTCCTCGGTACGGACCTCCATCTTGCCGCTCTCGATCTTCGCCAGGTCCAGGATGTCGTTGATCATCGAGAGCAGCATCTTGCCCGACGAGTGGATGTTGGCCGCGTACCGCCGGCGCTGCTCGTTGAGCTTGTCGTCGCCCGAGAGAACCTCGGAGAAGCCGATGATCGAGTTCAGCGGAGTTCTTAGCTCGTGGCTCATCGTGGCGAGGAAGTCGCTCTTGAGCCGGTTCATCTCGAAGAGCGCCATGTTGGCCTGCGCCAGCTCGTCGACCTTGCGGTCGAGGTCGTTGTTGACCTCGCGCAGCTCCTGCTGCATGGCGACGAGGTTATGGAGCATCCGGTTGAACGCATGCGACAGTTCCTCGAACTCGTCGCCGGTCTCGATCTGGCTGCGGATGTTGAGCCGGCCGGCCGCGATGGCGTCGGAGACGTCGCGGAGGTGCTTCACCGGCTTGACGATCACGTAGCGGACAATCATCAGCGACGAGAACATCGCCAGGACCGCGGTGACCAGCGCTGCGGTGATCAGCATCGCGCGGTTGTTGTTGATCGCCTTGGTGGTCTGATCCATCGGCAGACTGACGACCACGGCGCCGGCCAGATCACCGGGCTCGGTGTTGACCCAGTGCAGCCCGTCGCTCGCCAGCTTGGTCATGTGATTGTCGAGGTGATCGAGCGAGCCTTCGGAGGTGTCGGCGTCGGTTCCGTGGCAGTCCATCAGGCAGCTCGACTTGAAAAAGACAGCCTGGACGTAGTGATAGTTCTTCTTGTCCTTCGTAATCATCTCGTACCAGGTCGGGGTACCGTCGGCGAAGGTATGCTGCTTCTCGGGCGAGTGGCCGGGCTTGCGGGTCGGCGCCGAATGGACGAAGCGAGCGAGCGCCGCCCGCTCGAAATCGTCGGGCTGCTGCTTCCTGGCGTCGCTCGGCCTGTCGGGGTCGAGAACCCAGGCGTCGTACTTGGGGAGCTCGTCGAGCGGCTTGAAATCGTTGACCAGGACCTTGAGGACATTCTCGTAGTTGCTATTCCCCAGCACCTTGTAATGGATGTTCAGTAACGTCGGTCCAACCAGCATCCGGGCCGTCTGCGTCGTCTGCGAGCGGACCAGGCTCTCGGTCTTCTGGCCGTACCAGAAGAAGCTGCCCGAGACCAGGACAAGGATGCCCAGGCCGAAGATGAAGCGGCATTTACGCTCGAGGCTGGTCTCGCCGAGCAGGTGTTTGAAGCTGCGGTAGGACACGGGCGAATGTCCCTCGGCCGGACCGGGTCGGTTGAGTTTTCGCTCCCGCGAGCTCACGGGCAGGCGCGACATGTTCCGCCGATCGCCCGTGGTCTCGTGGCGATGCGGAACTGCACCACGTTGACAGGTTACACGCGAAGCCCGTTCCGGTCGAGACCGGTCCGGCGGTGTCCGCGAGCGGGATCAGAGCGACTCACCCCAGCACCTGACAAACCGGGCAGTAGTAGGTGGGTCGCCCGACCAGTCCGGCAATCCTGGTTTTGAGGATCGGTCCCTCGCAGATCGGGCAGGGCTGGTCCTTGCGGCCGTAGACCGAGTTCTGAGCCAGGAAGCCTCCTTCCAGCCCGAGGACCGTGCGGTATCCAGCGTCGAAGCTCGAGCCCTCGAGCTCGATCGCCGTGGCAAGAACCTCGCCGATCGAACGATGGAGGCGGTCGACCTCCTCGGCGGTCAGGCTCGACGCCGGCCGCTCGGGATGGATCTGCGCCCGGTGTAAAGTCTCGTCGGCGTAAATGTTACCGATTCCGGCGAGAACTTTCTGATCCATCAAGGCCGGTTTGATGCCGCGGCTCGTCCGGGACAGCCGCCGCGCCAGCTCCGTGCGGGCAATCTCGAGCGCATCGGGACCGTGCGAACGCGCGAACGCCTCGGCCGCCGCCAACCCGTTGGCAAACCAGCAAACCTTGCCCAGCCTCCTCGCATCGCAATACCAGACCCTCGCGCCGGGATTCTCCAGGTGGAATACCAGGCGGATGTGTTCGGGTCGTGCAGGTTCAACGAGCCAAAAACCTCCCGTCATTCGCGGCTGGATGACGATAATCCCACGGTCGCCAGCCAGCTCCATCACCACCCACTTGCCCCGGCGGGTGACCCCCGCGACCGTGGCCCCGCGCCCACGCCGGACGAGTTGTCCCGACGTGCAGCCCTGCAACAGCGTCGAATCCAGGATCTCCAGCCGACGTAGCGTCCGCCCGGACAACGTCGGCTGGAGCCCCCTGACCATCGTCTCCACCTCGGGTAACTCCGGCATCGCCACTTTTTCTCCTTGTTATCCCATTCTACGCTGCTTGACCGGCGCAGCTCCACGCCTCTACCGATTCCCTTCACGTTCTACCAGGATCTTTCATTTTTTGTGAAGGTCCTTGACATCTGCCGAATGCTCTTGAAGAATCGTGGTGGGTCGTAGCAAAGATTTCCTTCAGGACCGGGCATGCTCCCCGAACCGAGACGGCGACGCCTCATGGATCTGATCAGCCGCCAGGGGTATGCGACCCTGGACGAGTTGGTGCGCGTTCTGGGCGTGTCCGAGAGCACCATCCGGCGCGATCTGGAGGCCCTGGACCTTGCGGGCAGCGTGAAGCGGACGCATGGCGGCGCGGTCTACGCGGGCGAGGTCCGATCGATGCCCGCGTTCGACGAGCGCACCGGAACGGCTGTGGCTGAGAAACGCGCGATCGGCCAGGCGGCGGCCGAGCGGCTCCAGGATGGAGATACCGTGCTGCTCGACGGCGGCACGACAACGCTCGAGGTCGCCCGCTCGCTGGTTGGCCGACGGGTGCAGGTCGTGACCAACAGCCTGCCGATCGCACAGCTCCTGGCTTCGAGCCAGCAGACCGACCTGATCCTGATCGGGGGCTACATCTACCCGCGGACGGGCGTTGCGCTGGGGCCATTGGCCATCGCCACGATGCAGTCGATCCGGGTTCGGACCGCGATCCTTGGCGCGGGGGGCATCGTGCCCGAGGGGATCTACAACTCGAACCTGCTCCTGGTGGAGACCGAGCGGCAGATGATGTCGTGCGGCCAGGAAGTCATGATTGTGGCCGACCACACCAAGTTCGGCCGGCTGGCGCTAGCGCGGCTGTGCGGCCTGGAGCAGGTGAATTCGATCGTGGTGGACTCGGGGCTGGCGGACGGGGACCGGGCGTTTCTGGAGGCGGCCGGGGTGGCGATCCACGTCGCGCCGGTGGCGGACGGGCGGAACACTGGGGCGTTTGCGGAGCCGGCGCGGTCCGAAGGCGCCGTCCGCGAAGACGGAGTGGGGAGCGCGGTATGAGCATCCTGACGGCTTCTTCACCGACACCGACGCGCGAGCAGGTCGAGGCCCTGGTCCGCTCGATCATCGGCAAGCACCTGGGCGGCAACGGTGCAGTCGCGGCGGGCAATGGCAAGGCGTCCGATGCGGCCGCCTATCGGCCGAACCTGGTGGTGAACATCTCCGCGAGGCACTGCCATCTCACGCAGGAGGACACTGAGATTCTCTTCGGCAAGGGCTACCAGCTCACCGAGATGCGGCGGCTCTATCAGGCGACCGACTTCGCCTCGAATGAGACCGTGGCGGTGGTCGGCCCCCGGCAGCGAATGATCCCGGGTGTGCGAATCCTCGGACCTTGCCGCAAGTTCAGCCAGGTGGAGCTGTCGTTCACCGACGGCATCAGCCTGGGGATCGACCTGCCGGTGAGGCTCTCGGGCGACATCGAGGGAACGCCCGGCTGCCTCTTGATCGGTCCGAAGGGGACGCTCGAGCTGAAGCAGGGGGTCATCCGGGCCGAGCGGCACGTTCACATGGGGACGCGCGATGCCGAGTACTACGGCGTCAAGCACCTCGACCGGATGAACATGCGGGTCGACAGCCCGTGTCCCTCGGTTCTGGAGGGGCTGCTGGTGCGCACCAACCCCGACTGGAAGCTCGAGGTGCACATCGACACCGACGAGGCGAATGGCTGCGACTTGCCGCACGCCAGCCGAGTCACGCTGATCAAGGCGTGAGCCAGCGTTGAACCGAGCCCGGCGGCCGGGATCGGGATCGCTTGAGGGGATGGAAGCCACGGGATGACTGGGCGGAAGTGAACTGAGCCTTGGATCGTACGGGATCTGAGCTGACAGGCGGATTGACAGACTTCACGATCGGAATCGGATAAATGAGGGCCTGACATGGCCTCGGCAACACTCGAAGCGCTCGGCATGATCGAGACGAAGGGCTTCGTGGCGCTGGTGGAAGCCAGTGACGCGATGGTCAAGGCGGCGAATGTGGACCTCGTGGGCTGGGAGAAGATCGGTAGCGGGCTGGTGACGGCCTTCGTGGCCGGCGACGTGGCCGCGGTCAAGGCGGCCGTCGATGCCGGTGCCGCCGCGGCCAGCCGGATCGGCGAGGTCGTAAGCGTGCAGGTGATCCCCCGCCCGCACGAGGATCTCGGCGGCGTGCTGGCGTTCGCCAAATCGTCCGCGGCGGCTGCGACTTCCTCCAAGACCCCCAAGAGCGACGGAGCCTGAACCCATGGCGACAGTCCAACGAGCCGGCTCGCGGGTCGGCGGTAACGGCAACGGATTCAACGGCGATGCCCTCGGGCTGATCGAGACCAAGGGTCTGGTCGGCATGATCGAGGGAACCGACGCAATGCTCAAGGCGGCCAACGTGACGCTGGCCGGCCGCGTGCAGGTCGGCGGCGCGTTCGTCACGACGGTGGTTCGGGGCGATGTCGGCAGCGTCCGCGCGGCCGTCGAGGCCGGAGCCGAGGCCGCC
>JAKAUH010000830.1 GCA_021818605.1 Planctomycetota bacterium | reverse complement strand
GCTCCTGCCCAACCTGTTCGCGACGGCCGCGGGCTTCCTCGCGCTCCTGGCCGCACCCTGGATCTGCCTGAAGGTCCACGAGTGGATTCTCGAGGACGAGATCGTGACGGACAAGGCAAGCATCTGGCTGGCCACGATGTCAATGGAGGACAACGCCATCATCGCTCTGGTCGGCTCGCTCCTGTTCCTCGTGATCGGCGCGATGCTCCAGGCCTGGGACCATCGGCGGCCCTTCTCACGCCGATGGCCGGTCTGGCTGGCGTTCCCGATCGCCGCCGCGACCGTCGTCCCCGAGGTCCTGCTGCGCGGGGGGACGGTCCTCTCGGGCGGAATCCTGACCGTTGCGGTCGCATCGTCCTTTGTAATCCACTGGCTGATTGTCATCGGCCTTCGCGAGGAGATGGATTAACCAGTCGCGGCGAGCTACGCCGACTCGACTTCCCGACTCGACTCGATCCGCCCCGACTGGTCGCGCCGTTTCGGTGCGCCAAACCCTCTGGCATCGGCGGGGGACGTTCGGTTAGACTAGTTGACCTCGATCCGGCGGCTCGCGCCGGATGCTGCATCGATCAACCGTGTCGCGGGCGATCGCCGAGATGTGTCGCCCGACAGGATGGAGCCAGCCGCTCCGAGGTGCCCCGTGCCATTCCGCCCCCGCAAGAAGAAGACCCGCCAGGCCAAGTTCCACCGGTGCTCCTGGTGCGGCGCGCAGGTCCGCCGCCGCTCGGCTCGCTGCAAGCGCTGCTCCGAGAAGCAGAAGCACAAGTAAGATGAGCGCCGACGCCGGCGCTGGGATCCGTTCCGGATCTGACTCCGGGTTCATCGACAGACGGGCGCCGCTCTGGCGTCCGTCTCGCTTTCTGCATTCGATCAGGGCGGCGACGATCCCGGAGCTCGCCTCATTCGAGGCGGCCCGGGTGTCCGCTTTTTCCGCGCGGATCGCCACGAACCCGACGACCCGGCTCAATCGGCGGGGCGCGGTCCTGGGGGAATGCCGGCCTGCTGCGACCGGTTGATCACGCGGACCTCCACGTCGGCCTCGACGTGAATCTGGCAGGAGAGCCGGATGTTGGGGGCGAGGTCGCCCTCGCGCGCCAGTCGCTCCTTCTCGGCCTCGCCCATGGGGGGCACGGTGCCGTCGAGGATCTCGACCCGGCAGGTGGTGCAGCGGGCATTGCCGCCGCAGCGGTGCAGGATGTCGACCCCGGCATCCTCGATCGCCAGTACGAGTTTCTTGCCGGCATCGACCTCGACGGCGTTCTCCCCGTGGATGGTCACGGTGGGCATCGGCTCTGGTCTCCACTCCAGGGGATCGGGATGGCCGGGCGCACCCGGCGTGAATCGAATTGCGAGGCGAGTCGGAGCGGTCGCACCGTCACCGGCCGCAAGGCCGAGCCGCGCGAAACCCTTCGCGCGGTGACGGATCGGCCCGTCGCCGCCAGGGCTCTTTCACGGTACGCGCGTGGCGTCGCTGGGTCAAGTGGCCGAGACGACACGGCCTTGCCGTGAATTCCCCGTCGGGCCCGGTCCGGTCGGGCTCCTGGGGTTGTTCCGGAGCGCTCAGCGCGCGCCGGAGATGCTGAAGGATGCGTCCTGGCCATCGATCTTGGCGTTCAGAGTACCCTGGATGGCTTCGAGCAGGTACGGGCCTGGCCTGGAAGCGAAGCGGCAGCCTCCGGACGGGTCGTCCGCCTTCGGTTCGGCGACGAGGGGGACGGATTTCGCCGCTGGCTGCTGGTGGCCGCGCCCGCCCCGACCACCTCCGCCGGCGTTGAGCGAGAAAGCGACGTCGGTGGGTGCCGGCTCGAGTGGCGTCTTGCCGTCCATCTTGAGGAAGTACGCGACGAGAGCCGTCGGCTCGTTGCTACGGCGGTCCATCGGCTGGGGCTCGTTCACCAGCTCGACAAAGCCCTTCTTCTCGGGGAGCTGATGCGTCGTCCCCTTATGGGGACCGTTGATGACGGTTTGCTCCGCAATCGGGCGAGGGCTCTCGCCGCAGCCCGCCAGACAGGCGACAAGGATCGCGACCACCGCTCCATTCCGGATCCTCAACATTCAGAATGCCTCCGAGGAAAACGCAACTGCGGGCCCGAGCCCGGGCCCGCTACCACAATCGTCACACAAATTGTCCCGGCGTGGGACTTCATGGACTGTTCGAGATCAATACTGATTCGCGCCGATGACCTCGCCGCCGGCGCGGGTCGACAGCGACTGATAGGTGCCAAGCCGGGTGATCTGGCCGTTCTGGTTCATGCTCCAGATGTAATTCATGTAGATCACCCCGACCGGCGCCGAGGCGCCGTACCAGTTCGACGGCGTGCTGGTGAACTGCCACGAGCTGATCGAGTTCTTGATGAACCGGACCGAGCCGTCGCACAATCCGTAGTTGACGCCGCCAGGATGCATACTGGTGGCACACGATGCGAAGCCGCCGCCGTACGACGGCACGCTGCCCGCGGATTGCACGTTCGGCGGGAAATAGGTCGCGACCCCGGTGTCGTACCAGTGCTGCGAGTTCCATGAGCCGTCCGAATTCTGGTAGCTCGGGTCATACAGTCGGAACAGCGACTGCGCGCGCTCGCCGAAGAGGAACGTGTTGCTCGTACCGTCGGTGATGGCCGCCAGCGAGACCCGGCTATCGGGGTAAATCACGCCATTAAACATGTTGAATTCCGCCATGCCGTAGCTCTGCTGGTAGGTCTGGGCGAAGGTCCCGTAGTTGCAGCCGTAGCTGGTGAACTGCTGCATCCAGTTGCCGCCGGCCGGCAGGGCGTTGACGTTCTCGACGAAGCTGGCGAATGGCGTGCCGCTGCTGATCTGCACCGGCTGCCAGGGATCGCTGGGGCACATCAGTCCGGGAATGGCGACGCCCGCGATCGTGATGTTGGCAGGCTCGTAGTTCGACAGGTTGAAATTCGTCGCGTTGTAGATCACCTGCTGTTCCATGAACGACGTCAAAAACACGAACACCGAGAAATTCGGATACACGTACTGCCCCAACTGACTACCCGAGTAGCCGTCGGCGGGAAACGCGTTGTTGACGCTCACATAATTCTGAGCCGCCAGGCCGAGCTGCTTCAGGTTGTTTGTGCACTGCGCGCGACGGGCGGCCTCTCGCGCGGCCTGGACGGCGGGCAGCAGCAGGGCGATCAGCACTGCGATGATCGCGATCACGACGAGCAACTCGATCAGCGTGAAGCCGGGGCGGCGTCGCAGGACTGGACGGACCATGGAAATGAACTCCAAGACTGTTACGGCGAGGGAGAAACTGCACGCTTTCGACGGGAGCGGTATCGAGGCAATGGCCTACTTCTCCTCCTCCTGGCATGGCAAGATACTTGTGGCGCATCATGAGTATAGCGTGCTCGACGGGATGATTCTAAGGTTGCTTCTGTGAATTTTCTGTTAATGTATTGTAAAGATTAAGTGCAAGATCCGCTGATCCATCGTCAGAGTCTACCCAATTCACCGGAGGGCGAGTTTGACCAGTGTGGCCCCGAGCCTGCTGGGCGGGGACGGCGATGTGCGGAGAGGTGTTCCCCGAGCTTGCCTGTTTTGCCGCGGCGCAGCATGTGAAAATGAACCCTCCGCGATGGACGAGATCTTGGCCTTGCGGGGATTGGCGAGTCGTTGTAGCTTGCGGCCCACATCGAATGTGGCCCGCGGGAAAGTTCGGTCTTAACCCGACCCGGGTGATCGCATGCTGGCCGCGCGTCGGCGCCGCATCGCGATTCGGGGCGGTCGGCCCCTTGGGGTGAGGCTGCGCCTTCTCCGTCGCGATTGGTCACCCGGGACGTGGACCGACCCGGGAGCCTCGGGCCGAGCCCAGGATGGGCGGCCGGCGAACTCGGATCTGCTTCGGAAGGAGCCGAACTGCCATGCGAGCCAGGTCATGGATGGCCGCTCTCGCCTTGACGGCCGCCGCGATCCCGATCGGGCGGGGATTGTCCGCCTGGGAACAGGGGACGACCCAGTCGTCGCCCCCGGCGAAGCCATCCCGGGAAAAGCCCGCAACCGACGCGGGCAAGACCGGCGGCGAGGCGAAGTCGAACGGGACAGATGGGAAGAAACCGGCCGGCTCCAGTTCGCCGATCATCGAGCTCCAGCTCGCCATCGCCGGGCTGGGAGCCAGGGGTTGTGACGTCGAGGTCAAGCCGGCCAACGCCGGCTGCCGGTTCCGCCCCTTGCCCGCCACCCACGTCCCACCCGCCGGCCAGATCACCGTGAACCTCCGCGATGTCGAGCTCCGCGGGGCCGACAAGATGTGCACCGTCGCCATCACCGTCCGCGAACCCGGCCAGCCGGCCCGAACGATCTATCGCGGCTACCGGCTCAGTTCGATCAAGCCCGGATCGGTGCACAGGTATCAGTGCTACTTCGGCGCGGCGATGGCCGGAACCGGCGCCAGAACCATTCGCAAGTAAACAAGCGAACCAGGGCAGAGATCCGGCCGGCGGCGGGCTTCCGCTTCCGGCCGCCGCCCTCACAGCAGGAGATCGCCCAGCCCGCGCAGGCCAACCGGCTCGCGGCTCGCGAACGGCTCGGCGTGGCGTACGCCGATGAAGTGGCCCCAGTATCGCGTCCGGTCGCAGACCGAATCGATCACGCCCGGACGCCCCTCGGGCTGGTTGTCCACCAGTTGCGAGCGGTAGCAGCGCAGCGCTGCGACCTTGGCGTCGAGCTCGTCGGAGATGTCGATCACCAGGCTGGGACGCTCGACGATCCTCAGGTGCACGCTGAAATAATAGAGGATGCGCGCCGGGTGGAACGGTTCGCCGGGGATGTCGGACTTGCTCAGTTTGCTCCAGAACCGCGCGTCCTCGACCAGCCGGGTGGCCGCGATGTGGTCCGGGTGCGCGTCCTCCCAGTAGGGGGCGAACAGCAGCCGCGGCCGGGCCTGGCGAAACGCCGCGGCGACCGCACGGCGACTCGCCAGGGTCGGCTCGAGGCTTCGGTTGGGCAGGCCCAGGTTCCTGCGCCAGGGGTTGCCCAACTCGGCGCTGGCGGCGGCCGTCTCGGCGGCACGGCGCTCGGGGCTTCCCAGCGGCGTCGGCTCGCCGCTGGTCAGGTCGAGGATGCCCACCGACCACCCCTGCCGGATCAGCCGGACGATCGTCCCTCCCATGCCCAGTTCGGCGTCATCCGGATGGGGGGCGACCACGAGCGCGTCGAGCATGACAGGGCACCTCGGTCATTCGGAAGTTGCGGAGACGGATCGTCGGGGATCCTGGAATTCGGGACCTGCGGATCAATCCGAGCCCCGGGGCTCCATCAGAACAACCCGCGCCGCCTCGGTAAATGGGACGATCCGATCCGCTGGCTGGTCCCGGTGCGGCGAGACGGACCTCCGCGGCCGCGGCAGGGCGCGGATGGCCGCCCAGGAAACCCCGGCGATCCGCTCGATCACCCGGATGGCCGAAAGCACCGTCGCCATCGTGCTCTGGCCGGGAAAGACCGAGTCCCCCACCACCCAGAGGCCGGGCCCCAGGACGTCGGACCCGACCGCCAGGAAGTTGCTGTTGGACCAGGCGACCGGTGCCCCGCCGACGGCGCCGAGCGTCCGCCGGGTGTAGCGGCGGACGCTCCGGGGCGATCCGAACTCGGCATGAAGCAGGGCGTTCGGCGCATTCGGCAGCGCCTGCCCCAGCGCGGCCAGCATCCGGGACTGGAACTCGGTCTTCCGCTGGCGGTACGCCTCGCGGTCGAGACTCTCCCACCCGGCCGGGCGGGTATGCGTGGACAGCGTCGCGACGCGAACCGTCGCCGGTCCGTAGCCGGGATCATCAAGGGGTGAGAGCGAGACCAGGACGTTGTTCGCATCGTGGAGCGGCCGGTCGTAGGACCGGAGCACCTGGTGGAACAGCGGGGCGTCGTCGGGCACCGCCTTGCGATCGATCGCCAGGTAGCCGGTAAAGGCGCTCCAGGCCGCGCGCGATTTCTGCTCCGCGCGGGCGAGCCGGCCGGAAAGCGGGCGGTCCAGCAGACGCGCGGCCAGGTCGAGCGGCAGGTTGAACACCACCTGCCGGGCGAAGATCCGCTGCCGCCGGCGGGTCACCACGGCGAACCGGGCGCCGGTATTCGCCTCGCCACGGCCGGTTCCGGGCTCCCGGTCGTTCCGAAGGACCTCGACGCGGTCGACCAGCGTGGCGGTTCGCAGATCGCCACCGAGCTCGGCGAAGCGGCGGCCGATCCCCTCGACCAGGGCGTGCATGCCGCCGCGGGGTCGGCTCATGCCCGCGCGATAGGCGTACAGGCAGGCCGCGGCATTGGCGAACGGAACTGTCTCGGGTCCCGCCTGGGCCGTGTCCTGCAAAAGCATCGCGACGAGAGCGCGGAAGCCGCGGTCCCGACCCAGGTCCAGCAGGCGGAGCACGTCATCGACGGTCACGGCCGACGTCATCGCGGCGAGGAGCCCGCGAACACCCAGAATGCGCAGGTCGTGAGCCAGGTCGGCCGGACGGCTCACCGGGAGCCGGACGATCTCGGTCGCGGCCGCGACGAGCCTGGCGCCGACGGCCTGCTGGAGCCGCCAGAACCGCCGCAGCGCGGCCGGCGCAAGTCCATCACCGGTCGGGAAGACGGCGAGGACTGCCGCGATGAACCGATCGGGATCATCGACGATGTCGAGCCGGCGGTCGGGCAAGTGCACACGGTACGCGGAACTCGGCTCGGCGGTAAAGGGTGCGCCCAGAACGTCGAGCAGGTCGCCAACCGGCTCGCCGGGGCCGACGCCCATCAGGGCCGTTGCACCGACGTCGAAGGTGTACGGACCGCGCGGGAAGTAGCCGGCGCAGCCGCCGAGCCGGGTATGGGCCTCGAGGAGCGCGGTGTCCAGCCCGAGCCGCTGCGCCAGTGCGGCGGCGGCCAGGCCGCCCATCCCGCCGCCGATGACCACCAGGTCCCTCGGCCGTTCGCCGCCGCGTGGTTCGTCTTGCATGATCCGGCCGGGCCTCCGTTCGATCGGGACTCACAATTAGTCTATTCGGACCGTCGAGACCGGACCGGGCCGGCGGAGATTTGTGGAAGGCGGGCGGATTGTGTTAGACTGCCCAGCACGCGGGAGAGGGTCCGGAGCACCCGGCCGCCGCGGAGAGATCCGGCCCATCGGACCGGCGCAGCCGGCGGTGGCGGCGGAGGACGGGAGACGCCCAGATGCCTCGTTTCGTGAAGCTGGCCACGCTCGACGAGCTGCCCGAGGGGGCAGCCAGGGAAGTCGAGCACGAGGGCCGCGTCTACGCGCTGTTCAATGTCGGCGGAGAGATCTCGGCGATCGACGGGATCTGCCCGCACCAGGGAGGCCCCCTGGCCGACGGTCCCGTCGTCGGGACCACGGTCACCTGTCCCTGGCACGGCTGGCAATTCGATATCCGCACCGGCAAGACCCCACTGGGGGCGAAGATCAAGCAGGAAGTTTTCGAGGTGAAAATCGAGGGGCAAGACGTCCTGGTCGCCGTCCCGTGAGCGCCGAGGAAGATGTCGTTCGCGGATGCCGTGGTCCGGATTCCGGCTCCGGCAGGATGGTCGACGAACCCGGAATCAGGCTCATTATGCTGTCGTTCCCGATCGTCCCGCCACCCGGCCCGCGGACCGAGCCAGGTGAGCGACCGATCCCGACGCCCTGGGCCGGCTCCTCAAGACACGAGAACATCCGGTCCCGCGGCGGGGCAAGGCGCGGCCCGACCCCATCGCGATCGGCGTTGCCCGCGGCGAGATCCAATCCACGGTGACGCGACTCCGACCGTTCCGTAACTCCGACCCCCCGGCCCTGGCGCGCCTCTGGAACCTGGCGGTCCCGGAGACGTCCACGGCACACCCGCTGCATGTCCATGAACTGGACTGGCACGCCTGGGGCCGTCCGACCTTCGAGGCCGACGGTCTGATCGTGGCCGAGCGGGACGGTCAGGCCGTCGGCTTCGTCCACGCCGGGTTCGGACCCGAGGTCCCCGTCAGCTCGACCCGGCCGTTCGAGGTCAGCCGCGAGATCGGCACAATCGCGATGCTTATCGTCGCACCCGAGCTGGACGACTCGGACCTCGGCGTCGAGCTGGTCGCGGCCGGCGAGGCGTATCTTCGCTCACGGGGCGCCCGCGTCCTGTACGCCGGCGGCCTCGCTCCGCTCAACCCATTCTACTGGGGCATCTACGGCGGCAGCGAGGGCTCGGGCATCCTGTCGGGCCACCTGGGATTCCACCGCGCCGTCGCCGCGGGCGGATACAGACCGGTCGGCACGACCGTCCTGCTCCGGGCCGACCTGGCCGAGCCCGAACCTCGCGACCCACGCACGCCCGTGATCCGCCGGATGACCCAGCTCGAATTCGTCGAGGACATGATCCCCTCGCACTGGTGGCAGAATCTGGCGATCGGCGAATTCCCCATGACGGCCGCCCGCCTGTCGTCCAGGACCGACGGCACCGAGCTGGCCCGCGCCTGCACCTGGGAGATGCGGTGGTTCGGCCGCGACTCCAACCGCACCCACCTCGGCCTGCTCGACATGCACGTCGACGCCGCATACCGGCGCAAGGGGTACGGCCGGTTCCTCGTCGGCGAGATCCTCCGCCGCGCCCGGACCAACCTCATCGACCGCATCGACGTCCAGACCTCCGCCGAGAACCAGCCCGCGCTGGCGC
>JAKAUH010000618.1 GCA_021818605.1 Planctomycetota bacterium | reverse complement strand
GGGGGCGGAGCGACGGAGGACTTCAACGTCGCGTCGGGCGCGTCAGTGACGATCTCGGGGCTGACGATCACGGGCGGGTCGGCCGTGCAGGGAGGAGGGATTTCGAACGCGGGGAACCTGACGCTCGCCCACGACGCGGTGGACGGCAACCAGGCGGGCGGGGGCTTGGCTCAGGGCGGCGGCATCGACAACACGGGGACGCTGACGGTCGACGACTCGTCGGTCTCGAATGACCGGGCGGTGGGCATCGCGGGCACCGAGAACAGCAACGCCGGGAATGGGCAGGGTGGCGGCATCTACAGCACGGGGCTGTTGACCTTCCGGGACTCGACCGTCTCCAACGACCAGGCGATGGGAGGTGCTGGCTACAAGAACATTAGCAGCGGAAGCGGGCAGAGCGGCCCGCCCAGCAAGTACAGCCTTGCCGGTAATGGGCAGGGCGGCGGTATCTCGAGCACGGGGACGTTGACCGTCAGGGATTCGACCATCTCCAACGACCAGGCGATGGGAGGCGCGAGCGGGACCTCGGAGTTCATCGGCGGGAGTGGGCAGGGCGGCGGCATCTCCAGCACGGGGACGTTGACCTTCCAGGATTCGACCATCTCCAACGACCAGGCGATGGGCGGCGCGGTCGGTGCGTATACGCAGGGCGGGGGCATCTACAACACGGGGACATTGACCGTCCAGGATTCGTCGATCTCCAACGACCAGGCGACGGGCAGCGCGGAGGGCGGGTTTACCCAGGGCGGGGGCATCTACAACACGGGGACATTGACCGTCCAGGATTCGTCGATCTCCAACGACCAGGCGATGGGCGGCGCGGGCAGCTATCCTGGGTTTGGCGAGGGCGGCGGGATCTTCACGCAGGGCAGACCGGTGACGCTGACGGACAGCATGATGTCGGGCGACACGGCCGTCGGCGGGTCGGGCCCAACGATCGGCGGGTATGCCCACGGCGGAGCCATCGCGAGCACTTCGCCGCTGGTGATCCAGGGCGGGTCGATCGTGAACAGCGCGGCGATCGGCGGTGCGGGCACGTCGTTCTCCAGCGGGTCAGGCATGGGGGGGGCGCTGTACAGCAATACCGCGGGTTCGGTGACGATCGCGGGGGCGACGATCAGCGGCGACTCTGCCGTCGGCGGAACTGGTGGGCTCGGAGGCATGGCAGAGGGAGGCGCGATCATGAGCCAGTCGGAGGCCCTGACGATCTCGGGAAGCACGTTCGCAAGCGACAGGTCGATCGGCGGCAATGGCGGGGCGCAGAGCGAGTTTCCCCCGAGTGGCGGGTTTAGCGACGGTGGTGCAATTTACAGCCATGGCGACGGTCTGACGGTCACCGGCAGCGTTTTCCATGGTGACGCGGCGCTCGGCGGCTCGGCTGGCATCTCATCCGCGGGCCCCGCGGGGGGCGCGGGCGGTGATGGCGGCGCGGTGGACTATCAATCGAGCCAGTCTTCCGTGAGCGGGGTGTCGGCTGGCGTGCTGAACGCGGTCACTCTGTCGGGCGACGCTTTCACGGGCAACCGGGCGATCGGCGGCGAGGGGCAGGGCTACGGAGGCGGTGACGGAAGCGGCGGCGGACTCTACATCAGCTTCGCCGGCGCACCGGGGACCAGCGTGACGATCGCCGGGACCATCATCTCGGGTAACCTGGCACAGGGGGGAACTGACGGCAGCCAGGCACCCGGCGGAGACGCTCAGGGTGGCGGTATCGACAGCATCGGGCCCATCTCGATCGCAGACAGCACGATCAACGGCAATAGCGCAGTCGGCGGCACCGGCGGCGCGGGAGGCACTTTCAACCCCGGCGGCGAGGCCGAGGGCGGCGGGCTGAGCCTTTCGCAGGGGACGCTCATCGAAGCCTCAGTCTCCGGCAACCTGGCGATCGGCGGCGCCGGGGGCAGCGGCGCGACAGGCGCGTACGGTGGAACCGGTGGCCTTGTCTACGGGGGCGGGGTCATGCTGTTGGGGGGGACTGCGAAGTTCGTGAACTCAGGGATCAATGACAACCAGGCGATCGGCGGGGCCGGCGGCGACGGGGGCACGGGTGGTGCCGGGGGCGATGGCGGATCTGTCAACGGCGGAGGCGTCTCCATCGGGAGCAGCTCCACTGGAACCTACGACTCGGCCACGTATTCCTATGTTTACACCCCGTCGCCGGCGATCGTGACGATCCAGGGCAGTAGCGTTAGCGGGAACGTCGCCCAGGGGGGTTCGGGTGGCGCGGCAGGTTCGGGGAGCTCCGGCGGCGGTCTCGGTGGGCCGGTGTTCGGCGCCGGCATCTCTTCCAAGGGGGACATCATCTATTCCATCGTCGGCCCCAGCGTGCAGTCTACTCCGGTGCCCGCCCAGTTGACTGTCACGGACGCGACCCTGGTGGGCAACAAGGCCCAGGGTGGTATCGGCGGCGCCGGTGACGGTAGCCAGGGCGGCGCGGGCGGCGAGGCCAAGGGCGGAGGCGTCTACAATTTCCTGGGCTCGATGTCGCTGTCGGAGGCCACGACCTCGGGCGACAGCGCCCTGGGCGGCGCAGGGGGAGCAGGCACCCAGGGCGGCGCGGGCGGCAATGCCAGCGGTGGTGCAGCGTACAGCGTCGGCTACCTCTTCTCGTCCTACAACTTCTCGACCGACACAACGTTCCCGTCGACCGTGACGATCTCGGGCACGAGCTTCCTGGGCAACCAGGCGACCGGCGGGGCCGGCGGCGCGGGGGTCGGTGCGGGCAACGGCGGCGCGGGGGGCAACGGCGAGGCAGGCGCTCTCTTCAACGGCGAGGGATCGACGGCGACCGTCTCCAATGCCCTGTTCTCGTTCAATGCGGCCACCGGCGGGGCCGGTGACCCCGGCGGCAATGGCGAGGGCGGCGCGATCTATAACGCCTCGCCCCCGAGCTACGCCCCCACACAGCCCGGCGGGACGCTCAGTCTGTCCAACTCGATGGTCTTCGCCAACATGGCGCAGGGCGGCGCGGCCGCGAACGGCGGCACGGCCAGCCAGGGGATCGGCGGCGGCCTCTACCTGGCTCTTGGCAGCTCAACCACGCTGAAGAAGACGCTCGTGGTCTTCAACCGGGCCTCGACCCGCGACAACAACATCCACGGCACGTATGAGTGACCGAGCCGGGATGCGAGACCGGCCTGCTCTCGCGCCGCACGGACGGCCGTACGGCGCAGGGGGGGTTGGACCAGGAGATGACTCCCTGTCAGCGCGCAGGCTGGTCAATCTCATGGATGGGGGCGGCTGGCGGGGAGAGTCGGGTGACGAGGCGCGCGAGGGCCGGTCCAAGGGACATCACCAGGAGCAGGCGCATGGTCTGGAGGCCCATGACGAAGGAGAGGTCGACGGCGGCGGTCGCGGCGATCGCGGCCGCGGCGTCGAGGCCGCCGGGGCTCGTCGCAAGGTAGGCGGTGAGCAGGTCGGTGCCGAGCAGAACATGGAGAGTCCAGGCAACGCCGCCGCAAAACGCGATGAGGATCGCAATCGCGGTGAGAATCCAGGGAAATGAACGCGCGGCGTGCGCGAGCCCGGCGCGGGTGAAGCGCAGTCCCACGCCCCAGCCCAGGACCGTGAACAGGAGCAGGAGCAGCCAGCGCGGGAGGTCGATGCGAATCAGATCGGCGAGCTGGAGCGCCGCGCCCAGGATCATCGGGACCATCAGCGTTCCCGAAGGGATGCGGAAGCGCCGGGAAAGCACGATCCCGGCCGCGGCGATGGCGAGGGTCTCGACGAATGAGACCGGCTCGAGCGGCCGGAACAGGGACGGCTCCGGGCGAGCAGTGCCGGGAGCACCGACGACCAGCCGGGCGACAACCGACGCCAGCGAGGCGACGCACAGCACGCGGAAGTACTGCATGAAGGCGACGAGGCGAGGGTCGCCGCCGTGGTCCTCGGACATCAACATCATGGTGGAAGCCGCGCCCGGGGAGAGTCCCCAGATGGCAGTGGTGCCGGGGAGAAGCCGGCGGCGGTTGAGCAGCCAGCCGAGCGCGGAGCTGGCCAGGAGGGTCGACAGGGTCGCGGCCAGGAAGACGGGCCACTCGCGGGCGAACGACCGGAGCACCGGACGGGTGATCTGGCCGGCAACCATGCAGCCGACGAGCGATTGCGCGGCGAGGTAGACACCCGGTGGAACACGGATCGTCCCGCCGTTGACCCCGACCACGACGCCGGCGAGCATCGGACCGAGCATCCAGGAACCCGGCAGGCCGAGCAATCGCAGCGCGGCGAGGAGCAGGGCCGAGCCGAGGACCAGCACCGCCCATTGCCCAGGCGCGCTGCCGGCCAGACGAGGGCCCGGGGCCGCGGAGGTGGGCTCGCTCATCCGGCTACCGCTCCGCGAACGCGAACGCGGGGCTGGAAGTGACGATCGCCAGGCGAGGCAGGATGTGCCGAAGCGAGAACTCGTGCATCTCGACCGAGAGGCTGGCGGTCAGGTCCTCGGCGATGACGAGCGAGTAGCCGAGCTCCCAGGCATCGCGCGCGGTCGACTCGACACCGAAGTTGGTGGCGATACCGCCCAGAACGATCGTTCTGATCCCGCGGCGGCGA
Organism: Planctomycetota bacterium; assembly: GCA_021818605.1. Classification (GTDB taxonomy): domain Bacteria; phylum Planctomycetota; class Planctomycetia; order Isosphaerales; family Isosphaeraceae; genus JAKAUH01. The sequence goes on along the minus strand of JAKAUH010000618.1, from coordinate 4,085 downwards.
AGCTGGAGGTCGAGGTCGGTGCCGTAGAAGGCGCCCCACTGGCGCTTGGTGACGACGAGGTCGGCCGACTGCACGAGACCGTCCGGAAACTCGTCAAACCCGGAAGGGAGACCACCCGGCGGAAGCGGCATCGGCTGGTCGACCGGCTGGCGTGGCGCGTCGCCGAGATCCGGAGCCCACGAGACGCGGACCCAGACGACCGGCGCGCCGGCCTGACGGAACCGGGCAGCCAGGGTTCGGGCCGACGCGAGGACCTCGGACGCCGGGCGCGGCTTCGTGTCGCGCCCGAGGACGCCGTTCTGAAGGTCGATGGCGACCAGCGCCGAGGTGCGGGGATCAAGGTCCATCGGGGCGGTGCCTCCTTGCTGGCCAGGGCATCCTCAGATTATTTTGCCACGGCGCGAACATATTTGTGGCAGTTTACACAGTTCATCGTCAGGCGGAGGTAAGTCAGCGTGGAGCCGTCGATATTCCTGTCCTTCGCTTTCTTCGCCAGGTCGTCGCAGAGGCGCTGGAAGTCGGAAGTGAAGACGACGTACTCACCGGCGTTAGGGATCGTGGGCACCTCCCACTCGGCGGCCTCGCTGAGCTTCTTGAGGGCCTGGGCACCCTTGATGATCGCCGTGTAGTCCTCGAGAGTGAGGCCCTCGAGGATTTTCTTGGAGTAGTCGAGCTTCATCCGCATGAACTCGGCGCGCGAGTGCGGGCGCGGCTCCTGGGCCCGGGCGGACAGGAAGGCCGCGGCCATCGCGAAAGCCAGCGCGATCCCACCCAGCGCGATGCCTGCACGCCTGCGATTCGAGAAGTTCATCGACGAATCACCTCCGCTCAAGGATATCTGGCTCGAGTCATGACTCGGGACGGCTCAACGGGTCCGGGGCAAGCCTGACGGGTCAGGCGCCCGCCTCGACCTCAGCATACTGCACAGGATCCCGGCGACGCCAGACGGACCTGCAGCCGAACCAGGTGGATTGCCGACCGAATCCATGACAAGTGTCAGGGATCGGACTTGCCGGAGAGGGAGAACAGGAGGATGATGGTGAGAGGGGAGAGGTCGACGGGGCTGTCCGGCGGAGGGGGAACTCGGGGCGATGGCTCGCAAGAAGTTACGCGCGACGCTGGTCGATCACCTGGTCGCGGCGATTGAGCCGGCGCTGATCATGCTGATGGTCGGCGGGTTGATGTTCTTCCTGCTGGACATCTGGTACGACGGGCCGGTGCTGGAGCGGATGCGGTACATCCTCTTCTGGTTCATCTTCGGCATCGTGCTGATCACGCGGGTAGGCATGCAGATCGGCGGCGAGCCGGCGAAGGGGTACAGCGTGATGCTGGGGGGCGCGGTGGCCCTGGTGATCACGGTGCTGGCGGGTTTTCAGCCGTTCGCGCTGGTGGCGATGGGCATCGCGTGGTGGGCGACGCACAAGCTCACATATGACTGCACGCTTCTCGACGAGGACCAGGACACGGGCGTGGGGCTGCTGCAGGAGAGCGGGCTGGATCCCGCTGCACGGGGCGACACCGGTGAGGAGGCGGCTGCGCGGGGCGGTTCGGGGGAGGATTCGCCCGATGATCCCGAGGCGATGGACACTTCGCTGATGCCCGATCGGGCGGGGTGGAAGTTCTGGAAGAAGGATGAGGGCGGGAAGCCGCGGCCCCATGCGCCCGGGGTCTGGCTGATCTACTTCACGATCGCGGCGATCCCGCTTTTTGGGCTGGGTCAGTGGCTTGTACCGTCGGTGCAGGAAGATCGCCGGACGTGGCTGTCGATTTACTTTCTGGCCTATCTCGCCAGCGGGATGGGGCTGTTGCTGTCGACCAGCTTCCTGAACCTGAGGCGCTACCTGCGTCGGCGGAAGCTGAAGATGCCCGCGGCGATGACGGCGACGTGGCTGACGACGGGCGCGATCCTGATCGCCGTTCTTACGGTCGCGGCGGCCCTGTTGCCAGTGCCGCTGTCGCGGCTGGGCGTCGCGCGAGAATCGTCGGCGAACGCGGACCACCTGGGCGCGTCGAGGTACGCGATGCTGAAGGACAGCGGCGTGCAGGGAGATGGAGCCCAGAGCGAGGGCCGGGCGGCGTCGCAGGCGAACAAGGCCGCGAAATCCCGAGGAAAGCCGGAGGGTTCGGGCGAGACGAATGATCCGAACGCGCGGCGCCAGTCGAACGGCCAGAGGCGTGAGGGAGGATCCGGCGGCCGCGGGCAGGCGAAATCCGGTGCGGCTCGCGGCAAGCCAGGTGCGTCACAAGGCGGTCAGCAGGGGAAAAACGGCGGGGCCAACGATCAGGCCCGCGAGCGGTCGAAGGGCGGAGAGCGATCTGCCGAGCAGGCGAAGGGCGATGGTCGAGCGAAGGCGCAGAATGGTCGCTCGAACGATCGAGCCGAGGGAAAAACGCAGTCGAACGGCAGCGATGAGAAGGGCGATTCCGAGCAAAGGGACAGGTCATCATCGGATCACCAGAACTCGGGCAGCCCGCCGAGTCAGGGGTTCCGACCGCCGACGCTGCCGCTCGTCGCGCTGGGCTGGCTGCGGACGCCGATCATGGCGGCCGGGATCGCTGTCGTGATCTACGGCCTGATCCGGTACTGGCGCGACCTGGTTCAGGTGCTCCAGTCGCTGATCGCGGCGATCCTGGCGTTGTTCGGATTCGGCTGGCAGCCCAGGGTAGATGCGGTCGTCGATTTGGACGAAGAGAAGGCCGGTCCGCCGCCGCGGCCGTTCGCGTCGTATTCCAACCCATTTGACTCGGGACTCGTCCACCAGCTCTCGCCCGATGCACTGATCGTGTATAGCTTCGAGGCGCTCGAGGCCTGGGCTTATGAACGCGAATTGGCCCGCGAGCCGCACGAGACGCCGCTGGAATTCGCCAACCGCCTGGGCGAGGCCCGGCCCGAACTGGGGCGGGATGCGGCGCGGCTGGTCGGGTACTTCGTGGCCCTGATCTACGGCCAGCGCGGATTTCGCGCCGAGGTGCTGGCGCCGGTGGAGCAGTTCTGGCGGACGCTCGAGGCGAGTGCCTGGAGCGCTCCGGCCACCTCGGAGGTCTCGTGAGGCTCGTGACGGGCGTGGGCTACGGCATCGTTTCGTCGACGAGGTGGGCGCAGGAGAGCAGCGCTTCGATCGTGGTGGGCGTGGTGGTGGGGAAGAGACAGTAGGCCGAATTGGGGTCGGTGCCGTCGAGGATGATCTGGCGGTGGTTGGCCTGGCGGAAACCCTCGTCGCAGGGCTGGTGTCCACAGACGAAGAAATCGGCGTCAACCATCGCGGCGAAGCGGTCAACCACGGCGGGATCGGTGTCGCGGCCCCAGGTCATCGCGTAGACGGTCCCCCGGCGCTGGAGGGACTCGGGCGGGTAGGTGTCGGCCTGGAGGACCGAGAGGTCGAGGCGATCCAGGTCGTCCTCGTCGGGGATGGTGTGGCAAACGAACACGCGGTTGGATGTGCGGACGGCGAGTGGGAGCGCGGCGAACAGATCCTTGTAAGAGGTAAACACCTCGTTGGACGTGTCGCCGTAGGCCGTCGTGATTCCCAGGCGAAAGCGGGCGTTGAGGGCCTCGCCGTCCTTGCCGATGATCCGGTTGGTCAGCTCGGAGAGCTCATGGTTGCCGAGGATGATGTGCACGCGGTCCGGATACTGGCACTTGAGTGCGGCAACCACATCGAGGAGCTGGTGCGAGCGGTCGCCGCCGTCGTTGGGATAAACGAGCCGGCCGTGGATCAGCTCCTGCAAGACCAGATGGCGCGCGGGATGGCGGTCGAGCGCCGCGATCGCCAGGACCTTCTTGAACGCCCTGATGTTGCCGTGCAGGTCGCCGACGACCATCAGGTCCGCGACCCCGGGCGGTGAGACGACCGCACCGGAGCGGCCGGGCGTTGCGCGGATCAGCTCGGTTGCGCGCCGGATCGTTGTGAGAACCTTGCGGGCATCAGGCATGGAAAGTCGGGGTTAGGGATGAGAGACCAGGTAATCAAGTGAAAGCTTGTGAAGGAATCGATTCCGAAGGACAAACAGAAGAGAGCGAATCACTGCAAGTAAAGACTCCGTATGCCGTTCTGCTGCTTCGCTCTTTGCTCTCGGTTCCTTTT
>JAKAUH010000585.1 GCA_021818605.1 Planctomycetota bacterium | reverse complement strand
CCAACTTCTTCCAGGTCAATGGCGTCGGCGAAACCTACGGCCTGCTCCAGGCCGCCAACGGCCAGCCCACCCCCGACCCTCAGTGGCCCTTCGCCGGAGGCGCCAACTTCGCCGTCAATCCGGTCAACGGCCAGGACATCGTCATCAGCTCATCGGTGGGACGGATCTTCACGACCACCAACCAGGGCGTGAACTGGTTCGACGTCGGCGACCCGGCGGTCTTCAACAGTCCGGGAAACTGGAGCTATGCCCTCGCCTACGGCGCGCCCGATCCAACCGCGCCTGGGGGCGTCGGCAACCTGGGCAACTTCATCTACGTCGGCACGGCGCAGGGGCGGATCTACGTCACCCAGGACGGCGGCGGCAGCGGCACCAGCAACGACTGGATCAACATCTCGAACGGGCTGGACGGCTCGTACGTCCGGCAGATCATCACCGACCCGACCCGCGGCAGCCACGACGCGTTCGCCGTCACTCAGAACGGCGTGTACTACATCGCCGATTCGATCCCATCGGCCAGCAATCCGACGCCAACCTGGATCAACATCACCGGGAATCTCATGACGCTGGCCTACTCGATCTTCGGCCAGACGTATAACCCGGCGACCGACCCGAACTCCCCGAAGTTCACCCAGGCCGTGGTGTTCTCGTCGATCGCGGCCGACTGGCGCTACGCCATCCCCAATTCGTCGCCGTTGCCCAGCGGCGGGGTTCACCCGGTCCTCTACGTGGGCGCGGGCAACTGGTCCGGCAGCGGATCGGGCGTGTTTCAGTCGCTCGATGGCGGCAAGACCTGGACGCTCTTCCCCGACACGACCTACGGCGCCGTGACGGAGGGCGGCTACCTGCCGCACGCCTCTGTCACATCACTGAACCTCTCGCTGGGCAACATCAACCCCGACACGGGGATGCCCACGCTGAAGGGGCCCTATGCTCCCAATCCGGCCAACCAGACCACGGCAACCAGCGCCGATCCGGACATCCTGTCGGCGTCGACTTACGGGCAGGGCATGTTCGCCATCACCCTGCCGCCCCTGATCGTCAACAACGCGATCACGGTGACCGGGGCCGCGACGGGGCCCAATAACTTCGGCAATTTGCCCCTGGTCGCCGGGCCGCTCGTTCTCAACGGCACCAGCGAGATCACAGGCTTCGGCAACGCCACGTGGATCACGGTCGAGGATGTCACCGACCCCGCGCACCCGCGGATCGTCGCCGGCTTCAACCCGGCCGATCCGATCCCAACCCCCAGCGCGGACAACTCCACCAACGGTCTGGGGCAGTTCGCGATCCCGTTCAATCCCGAGACGGCGTATACCAGCAACGGCGTCAAGACGATCGAGGTCTTCGCCACCGACAACGCGGGCGCGGTGGGCAACATCGTGACCTATACGTTCTACCTCAACCCGCCCACCCAACTCGCGTTCGCCGCCAGCGGCGAGCCTCCCGCCACGGCCATCGCCGGCGTCAACTTCGCGGCCTCACCGAACCCGGTTGTGGTCGACGTCGAGGACGCGATCGGCACGATCGCCACTCAGTACAACGGGCCGGTCACGATCGCGCTGGCCTCGGGCGAGATCGGAACGTTCGACCCCAGCGCCACCCTGACCGTCAACGCGGTCAACGGCGTGGCGACCTTCTCGAGCCTGGCGATCGACACGACCGGGGCCTACACCCTGGACGCCTCGAGCCCGAATCTGACCGACGGCCTCTCGTCGTCGATCACCATCATCCCCGCCGCACCGACGCAGGTCGTCTGGACAAGCGAGCCGCCGAGCACCGTGACCGAGGGCTTCCCGTTCGGAGCCACCGTGCAGGTCGAGGACCAGTACGGGAACCTCGAGACGAACTTCACCGGAAACGTCTCGCTCTCGCTCGACTTCAACAGCACGCCCGATACGAACGGCGACCTCGGCGGCACTTACAGTATTCCGGCCGTGGGCGGCGTGGCAACGTTCACGAACATCATCATTAATAACGTAGGTCAGCCATACACGCTTGTTGCTGGCGCAACCGGCTCAACGACAGCGTTCCCGACTCCGACCAGTACGCCGACGACGGCCTCGAGCGCGATCGACGCGGTCCCGCCGGTGCTGGTCCCCAACGTCACCACCACGACAACGGCCACGGCCGGCGTCGGCTTCTCGCTGACCTACACGGTCCAGACCAACACCGGCGCCACGGACACCGCCTTCAACGGCACGGTGATCCTGGCGATCAAGAGCGGGCCAGCCGGCGGCACGCTGGCGACGACCACCGCCACCGCGGCGAGCGGCGTGGTGACGTTCAACAACATCATCCTCGACACGGCGGGGCCCTACGTCCTCGAGTCGTCGAGCGGCAACTTTACCCCCGGCGATTCCGACGTCACGGTGAACCCCGCCGCCGCCACCGCGCTGGTGATCACCGCGCAGCCGCCCAATCCAGTACAGGCCGGCGTGGGGTTCGGATTCAGCGTCGGGGCCGAGGATCCGTTCGGCAACTCGACGGCCTTGACGGGCACGGTCACCGTGCAGCTCGGGACCAGCCCGGCCGGAGCGATCCTGGGCGGCACGACCACGGCGACCGCCACGAACAACATCGCCGCTTTCAGCGGGCTACTCCTTGACCAGGCCGGCACCGGCTACACGCTCCAGGTGACGAACGGGACGCTGACCCTCGCGACCACCGACCCATTCCAGGTCGTCGCGGGCCCGGAGGCCAGGCTGGTGGTCGCCGCGGGACCGCCGACGAGCATCCCCGCTGGCCAGACCTTCAGCCTGACCGTCGACGGCGAGGACAGCTTCGGCAATCTCGCCACCACCTTCAACGGTTCGGTTTCGATCGTGTCGCCGTCCGCCATCCTCGGGACGACGAGCATGGACGCGACCAGCGGCGTGGCCAAATTCACCGGTCTCTCGATCGAAAAGGCCGGGACCTACACGATCGAGGTCACCGACGCGGCCAGCAACAAGGCCGCGTGGGGCCCGATCACCGTCACACCCGATGCGACGGCGACGACCCTCGGCTGGATCACCGAGCCGCCGGCCCAGGTCCCGCATGGCAGCACGTTCGGCGTCGCGCTGGCGGTCGAGGACCAGTACGGCAACGTCGAGACGAGCTATACCGGAAGCGTCACGGTCAGCCTCGACGCCAATCCCAGCGGCTCGACGCTGGGCGGCACGACCACGCTGAACGCCTCCAACGGCGTGGCCGTCTTCGACGGGCTGACGATCAGTAACGCCGGCAACGGCGAAACGCTGGCCGGCACGGGCGATAGCTTCACCTCGGCGCCGTCGTCGCCGATCGACGTGACGCCGATCCCCGCCACCGGGCTCGAGTCGGTGCCGCCGACGTCGGTGCAGGTCAACACCCCGTTCACCCTGACGGTCACGGTCCTTCAGCAGTCCGGCGCCTCCGACCCCGACTTCAACGGGAGCGTGTCGGTGGCCCTCGCCGGCCAGGCGGGGAGCAATACGCTCGGCGGCAATACCAGCGTCGATGCCAGCGGCGGGACGGCGACCTTCACGAATCTCACCCTCTCGCAGGTCGGTCTGGTGTCGCTCCAGATCTCGAGCCCCGGCCTGCCCTCGTTCACCACCGGCAGCATCCAGGTCACGGCCGGCCCGGCCTCGCAACTCGTCGTGGTCACTCAGCCGCTCACCACCTTCACGGCCGGAACACCGCTGTCGATCGAGGTCGAGGCCGAGGACAAGTACGGCAACCTCGCCACCAGTTTCAGCGGCAGTCTGACCGCTTCGCTGACGTCCACCCCCAGCGCGTCACTGTTATTCGCGGGGCCCGTGTCGGCCGTCGATGGCATCGCCACCTTCACCGGGCTGAGTGTGGGGACCGTCAGTACCAACGACACGATCCAGATCGCCGGCGCCGGGCTGGGCCCCGTGTCGACAAGCCCCTTCTCCGTCACGATCGGCGTGCCCTCGCAGCTCTCGATCACCGCGCAGCCGCCGAGCAGCGTCACGGCGGGCGCACCATTCGGGCTGACCGTCGCGGTCACTGACGCTTATGGAAACGTGGACACCACGTACTCGGGCCAGGCCGCGATCAGCCTCGCGAGTTCCCCATCCGGCGGCTCGCTGATCGGGTCGACCTCGGCCAACATCGTCAACGGCCAGGCGTCGTTCACCGATCTCACGATCGACAGAGCGGCGATCGGCTACACGATCCGCGCGTCCTTGGGCTCGCTGAGCCCGGCGACGACCGGCACGATCAACGTGAACGCCGCGACGGCGAGCCAGTTGCAGGTCAGCATCCCGCCGCCGACGGTCATGGTCGCCGGCGCCTATTTCGGGCTGGCCATCCAGGCCGAGGATCAGTTTGGCAACCTCGCCACCAGCTTCAACGGCACCATCTCGATCGCGCTCGACAGCAACCCGGGCGGCGCCACGCTTCTCGGCGGGGCGACCACGGAAACGGCGACCAAGGGCACCGCCAACTTCGGCCCGAGGCTGACCCTCGACAAGAGCGCCGCGGGCTACACCATCCTGGCCACCAGCGACGGACTGACGTCCACGATCACGACGCCCATCCAGGTCATTCCGGCCGCGGCCGCGCAATTCGTCGTGCAGACCGAGCCCCCGTCGTCACTGAGCGCGGGCCAGACCTTCGGGCTGACGGTGGCCGCTCTCGACCCGTACGGCAACCTCGCCTCGGGTTTCAACGGCCCGGTCGCCATCACGCTCCCCGCGGGGACGCCGGTGAGCGTCGCCTCCGGCCAGACCGCCTTCGCCGCCAGCGGAGTGGCCACGTTCCAGGGAGTGGCCCTGAGCGGCTCCAGCGGGACGATCGCCCTCCAGGTCGGCAGCACCGGCGTGGCCGGGACGACCACGACCGCCATCGCCTTCAACGGCAACGGCACTGGCACTGGCACTGGCAGCAACGGTAGCGGCACTGGCAGCAACGGCAGCGGCACTGGCAGCAACGGTAGCGGCACTGGCAGCAACGGCAGCGGCACTGGCAGCAACGGCAGCGGACAGGGACAGGCAGCGCCGGTCACGATGCAGGGCGTCCAGGTGCTCCGCAACAAGAGGCACCGGGTCACCGGGATCGAGCTCAGCTTCAGCGGTGCGCTCAACCCGGCGGAGGCGAACAACATCGGCGAGTACTCGCTGATCCTGGCGGGGAGGAAGCATTCGTTCACCGCGAAGAACGCCCGCCACCTCGCGCTGCGGTCCGCCACCTACGACGCGGCCAACAACACGGTCTTGCTGACCCCGAAGAAGCTTTTCGTGCTGAATAAGCCGGTGGAGCTGATCGTCACCGGGACGCCGCCTTCGGGCCTGGCGGACACCTCGGGCCGGCTGATCGACGGCAACAACAACGGGCAGCCGGGCAGCAACGCGGTGGCCGTGCTCACCCAGGCCGGCGCGAAGATCTCGTCTGTGGCCAGCGTGTCCTCCGCGATCGATCAGCTCCTCGCGATGGGCGAGCTGCCGAGCCCGACCAGGGCCCGGAAGCGCTGATCGCACGGGGCCAGACAGGAACACCGCCGCGACCCCGGCTTGCCCGAGGTCGCCCGGAATAGATGGGGACTGGCTCCAGATCTTCGGAGTGCCAGTCCCCATCGCCGTTGGGGCCTGCGAGGAAGCAGGCGAACGTGAGACGAGGCGCGACGGAGGCGAACCCATGACCGAGGCGGAATGGACGACCAGCGCCGACCCGGACGCCATGGTGGGTTTCCTGTATGGTCTGTGGTTCGACGATGGCGAGGTGCCCGACCGCAAACTGCGCCTGTATGCCTGTGCTTGCTGCCGGAGGGTCTGGCCGCAACTGGGCGACGTTCGAAGTCGCCGCGCGGTGGAGACGGCGGAACGATATGCCGATGGCCTCGTCTCCGAGGAGGAGCTCGACGCGGCCGCGGATGCCGCGGCGGCGGTCAGGGATGAGGAAGAGCAGGTGGAACGAGCCAGGCCCGAACAAATCATCCCGCCTGGATACCCGATTTACACCTACGGTGCAGCCGCCTACAACGCCGCCATACCCGTCGGCTGCTGGGGCGGGGCGCCTGCGCTTAGGAGCCCGGACGACATCATACGCAGCGTCGTTCCCGACAGAGACGCCGAGGCAGCGGCGCAGTGCGACCTCTTACGGGACCTCTTCGGCAACCCGTTTCGCACGGTCGTCGTCGAGCCCGCATGGCTGAGCCCGGACGTCATCGGCCTTGCTCGGGATATCTATTTCCAGCGCGATCATGTATGGCGACCGGAGCTCGCAAACGCTCTTCAAGCGACCGGGTGCGAGCAGGAAAACATCCTTTCCCACTGCCGGTCCGACCGGCCCCACGTTCTCGGCTGCTGGGTGGTCGACCTGCTGCTTGGCAAGGAGTAACGAGCGGTCTCTCGCGCCGCGAGCCACGGCAGCTCGACTGGAAAGGACTCGCCGCGTTCCCAGGCGAGAGTCGCCATTCCGTTCCTGACGACCGGGAATCAGGGATCGGGCGTCGGCATGAGGGCGCCAACATCCTTGCGCCAGGCGGCGAGCCGCTCGTGCAGGGTCTTCACCCGGGCAGGTTCGCGAACGGCCAGGTTATTCTTCTCGCTGGGGTCGGCCTTGATGTCGTACAGCTCGAGCTGGCCGTCCTCGTACCACTCGATCAGCTTCCAGTCGCCGTCGCGGATGGCGCCGCAAGGCGGGCCGCCCTGGTTGCTGTAGTGCGGGTAGTGCCAGAACAGCGGGCCGCGCGCGAACGGGCGATCCTTCAGCAACGGTAGAAGACTGACGCCGTCGCGGTGCTGGAGCGGGTCGAGCGGCAGGTCGACGAGATCAAGGATCGTGGGGTAGAAATCGGTCGAGACGACCGGCGTGTCGCAAACGCTACCGGCCCGGGTGATTCCAGGGGCGACGATGATCCAGGGTTCGCGGATTCCTCCCTCATACGGCCAGCCCTTGCCGCCGCGCAGGGGGAGATTCGACGTGGGATGGCCCTCGGACGTGGACAGGCCGCCGTTGTCCGAGGTGAAGACGACGATCGTTCGCCCCGCGATCCCCGCTCGGTCGATCGCCGCCAGCACGCGCCCGATCGCGGAGTCCATCTGCTCGATCATCGCCGCATACGTCGCGTGGTTCTGCACCAGCCGCACCTTGCTGGCGCGTTCCTCGCCCCAGGCGTCCGGCGGGGCCGACGCTCGCTTGCGCTCGTACTTCGCCACGAGGTCCCGACGGGCCTGGATGGGCGTGTGCACGGCGAGAAATGGGAGATAGGCGAAGAAGGGTTGATTCCTGTGCGCCTCGATGAACGTCACGGCCTCGTCGGCGATCCGATCGGTGGCCTTGGGATCGTCCTGCTTCGAATGCGTCGGCGACCCGTCGCCCGGCGGGTAATAGAACTGGCCCTTGCCGACCAGGTCGGGCCCGAAGCCCTGCGCGTTCGGGGAATACTCGCCCTCGCCGAGGTGCCACTTACCGGCAAAGAACGTGGCATAGCCGGCGTCGCAGAGGCGCTCGGCGATCGTGAGCTCCTCAAGAGGCAGGTGGTGCAAGTAGGGCGCCGGGCGGAGCTTGCCGCGGCGCTGGCCGCCGATCCATTCGGTGATGCCCACCCGGGCAGGAGACTTGCCGGTCAGGATGCTGGCCCTGGTCGGCGAGCACACAGGGCACGCGGCATACCCGGCGGTGAACCGCATCCCCTTTGCGGCCAGGCGGTCGATCTGCGGGGTCTCGTAGAACGTCTTCGGGTTATATACGCCGACGTCCATGTAACCGAGATCATCGGCGAGGATGAAAACCACGTTCGGCCGGACGGACGGCGGCAGCCCATCGACAGATTCCGCCCGCACCCCGGCCGCTGCAACAACTGCGACGACCGTCAGTACCAGTGCGACAGGGGCCGGGCACCGAACGCCCGCCTCCGGCGAGCTCTGAAGGATCTCGCGAATCAGGCAAGACCAGCGTCGGAACCGCCGTGGAAGAACAAACCCATTCATGCGGAGTCTCTCCTGGTGGGTAGGCCCGGCTCGCCGCGACCCCTCGGGTCGCAGGCTGGTTGATTGTCTCGCTCCTTGACCCGGCGGGCAATCCCGTGGAAGCGCCAAGGAGAGTGGGCCGATGGCGCCCAGACGCGGACCTCTCACGTGGGGAGGTTGCGATTCGGCCGGCGGACGCATTGGAGGACCCGGTGGAATCGCGTGCCATCCCCGTTCCTCGGAATGTCACGGAAACCAGCTCGGGTTGGTCAGGATCTGCCCGCCCGGGTACATGCCGCGATACGCATTCGGCTTCTGCACCGACTTCGCGTGGCCATCGAGATACAGCACGTTCGACGTGCCGTGGCGGCTCCAGGGAATCCACCTGTCCAGCGTCACCGTGCCGAGCCAGATGTCGTAGTCGTCCTGGCGCGGGTCCGTGGCCGCAACGGGGTTCTTGATATTGGCGTCCATCAAGTAGCCATCTCGTTCATTCATGCAGATAAAGTTCGATGTGCCGATGTCGTACTGGAACCGTGGGAACGACCAGCGCCCGTACCGCACCGTCTTGTGGCTCAACTGCGAGTTCAGCAGGTAGCTCGTCCGATTCGTGATCCCGTCGACGACTCCGGTGGCGGGATTGACATACGGCGACACGCGCGACGTGTCGGACGGGCAGCGGTAGATCTCCGCGTCGGCGACCTGGACGCCTCCTCTGGCAATCGCGTCGTTCGCCGAGGCTG
>JAKAUH010000859.1 GCA_021818605.1 Planctomycetota bacterium | reverse complement strand
GGGGCGGCTGGGGGGCTGCGACGCCCCAGAGCGCCGCGCTTCAGGGTGCCGGGTATTACGCGATGGGCGCCGGCATGTACAACCTCAACACAGCGCAGGCGAATAGCATCAACACCCAGACCGCGATGCAGTGGAATGACTACGTGGCGCGGGTGACTCATGAGTCGGCGCGGATCCACGCGATGCGGGTCCATAGCGAGTTCGCGCAGAATCAGAAACTCTACAATGCCTATCAGCAACGGATGCGCGACAACCCGGGCAAGGTGGAGATTGAGGACGGCTCGGCGCTGAACATCGCCCTCGACGACCTGACCCGTCCCAAGATCGGCCCGTCGGCGCTGCGGGCGGCGCAGTACCCGGTGCCGGCGAAGGTGATCGCCGAGATCCCGTTCGTCAACAACGCCGAGCGCGTCACGCTGATGCTCGACCACCTGCGGGGTGCTGTCAAGTGGCCTGACGTGTTCGAGGGGGAGCGGTTCGCCAGGGACAAGCAGGTCTTCGACGAGCTGGTCGTGCGGATTCGCGCGGAGGGCCAGAAGTCCGACGAGATCTCCCCGAAGACCCTGCGCGACGCAAACAAGTTCATCGCCGACCTGAGTGCCAAGGTGCAGGCCAAGCCGCTGGCCGACCCGCTCGACCAGCAGGCGGCCGAGAAGTTCCTCACGACCAGCACGTCGCTGCTAAGCCTCCTGTCCAAGCCCAACATCCAGCCAGCCCTGCTGGAGCTGCGGAAGGTGAAGGACACGACGGTCGGCAACCTCCTGGGCTTCATGAACGCCTTCAACCTCAGGTTCGGCCGGGCGACGACGAACAGGCAGAAGCAGGCGTATGCCCAGCTCTTCCAGGTCCTGGACAAGACGCGGGACCAGATCCTCGGCGAGTCGCCGTCTGATGAGAGCGAGATGGCCCAGGCCTCTCCGGCTCCCGCGACCGAGTTCTTCGGCAACCTGAAGAAGTCGCGACGAGGCACCGCTTCACCGCCGCGTCCCGCCAACCCCTGATAACAGCCCGGGAATCAACCGCGGGATCTGTCACGGAATTAACCGCGAAAAACGCGAAAAACGCGAAAATGAGATGGGCTGAGAATCTCTCGCTCCGTGGCTCGATCGCCCTCTTTTTTTGTGTTTTTTCGTGTTTTTCGCGGTTCCACTCTTCGAAGGATCGCCGTCGAGGCGGGTCGATGGCTTCGATTTGGTTTCAGGCGCCCGATCGAAGTGGATCGCGGCCTTGTTCACAACGGCCTGGCGGCTCTTGGCGCTGGGGGGCCGGCCCGTTAATATCGGACTTCAATATCGGAGTCCACCATCGGTGAGCGAGCTGCTGACGAAAATGTTCTTCGGCGGGTTTGTACGGCTCCACATCCTCTACCACGCCATGCGCGAGCCGATCTTTGGCGTGGAGATGATGGAGGAGTTGGCCCGGCATGGCTACGAGGTCGGCGCGGGGACCCTTTACCCGATCCTGCACCAGCTCGAGCAGGCGGGATACCTGGTGTCGCACGTCGAGGTGGTGGGCGGCAAGCAGCGGAAGTATTACCGGGCGACGCCTGAGGGGGGCCGCGCGATGGAGGAAGCCAGGGCGAAGCTCCGCGAGCTCGTCAAGGAGGTCCTGCACGATGATCCCCCGACGCCCTCGATCCGCACCCATCGTGGGTCGGACGAGTGAGGCAGCGAGACGAGCGAGCGCCGAGGCCGATGACCCAGATGGAGCCCCCACGATGACCGGACGCCACGCCGCGATTTTCGCGGTCGCGATCGTGCTGACGACGACCTGTGCCGGCTGTCATTCGCCGGCGCCCGCGGCTGCGGCCCAGGCCTCTGCCCCGTCGGCCAATCACGAGGCGCTCGAGGCGCGGATCAAGGCCCTCGAGTCCCTGCTCCCGTCGCAGTCGCACCTGATGGCGGACGTCGGCGACCATTTCGCCAACCTGTGGTTCGCCGGCAAGGCCGAGAACTGGCCCCTGGCGGATTTCTACCTCGGCGAGACCCGGTCGCACCTGCACTGGGCTGTGCGCCGTATTCCGGTCCGGAAGGATAACAAAGGGCGGGACGTCAACCTGGTGGGGATTCTCGAGGCGTTCGAAAACAGCCAGATCAAGGAGTTGAAGAAGGTGATCGACCAAAAGGACACGGCCGGCTTCGAGCGGGTGTACCGGGAAAGTCTGACCATGTGCTACTCCTGCCACAAGGCGGCCGACAAGCCCTACCTGAAACCGCAGGTTCCCGTCGAGCCGCCGTCGCGGATCATCAACTTCGACCCGAAGGCCGGCTGGCCGCTTTGACCTTCCCTGCTCTGCCCTTTCCTGCTTCGCCGTCGGTCCGTCCGCCGACCGAGATCCGATCTCATGAACCCCATCGTCTTCGCCCTGCGTCGCCCCTATACCGTGATGGTGGCCGTGATCGCCGTCGCGATGGGCAGCGGGCTGGCGCTTGCGCGGATGTCGATCGACATCTTCCCGAATTTGAACCTTCCGGTCGTGTACGTCTGCCAGCCGTATGGCGGAATGGACCCGGCACAGATGGAGGGATTGCTCACCAACTATTACGAGTATCATTTCCTCTATATCAACGGGATTCATCACGTCGAGAGCCGCAACATCCAGGGCATGGCCCTGATGAAGCTGTACTTTCATCCCGGCACGAACATGGCGCAGGCGATGGCCGAGGTGATCGGCTACGTGACCCGTTCGCGGGCTTTCATGCCGCCGGGCACGGTCTCGCCGTTCATCACCCGATTCGATGCCGGCAGCGTGCCGGTGGGCTACCTGGTGCTCTCCAGCGAAACCAAGTCGATCGGCGAGATCCAGGACCAGGCGCTGTTCAAGGTCCGCCCGATGTTCGCCTCGCTGCCGGGTGTCTCGGCGCCGCCGCCGTTCGGCGGCAACCAGCGGACGGTCGTCGTTCGGGTCGATCCCGACCGGCTCCGGTCGTACCGGATGTCGCCCAATGAGGTGGTCGCCGCGCTGACGGCGGGGAACGCGATCAGCCCGTCGGGCACGGTCCGCATCGGCGAGATGATGCCGATTGTCCCGATCAACTCGTTGGTCCGGCAGATCAAGGAACTGGAGACGATCCCGATCCGACCCGACCAGAACCCAACCGTCTACATACGCGATGTGGCGACCGTGAACGACGCCAGCGATATCCCGACAGGATACGCCCTGGTCAACGGCCGCCGCGCTGTGTACATCCTCGTGACCAAGCGAGCCGCTGCCTCGACTCTCTCGGTCGTCAACAATGTCAAGGCAGCCCTGCCGAGCATGCAGGCGGTCCTGCCCGATGACATCAAGGTCAGCTTCGAGTTCGACCAGTCGCCCACGGTCACCAACGCGGTCAGGAGCCTGGCGACCGAGGGTGCCCTTGGTGCAGTTCTGACCGGGCTGATGGTGCTCCTCTTCCTCCGCGACTGGCGGAGCGTGATCGTCGTTGTGCTGAACATCCCGTTCGCCCTCTGCGGTGCGATCGTGGCCCTGTGGCTGACCGGCCAGACGATCAACCTGATGACCCTGGGAGGCCTGGCGCTGGCCATCGGCATTCTGGTCGACGAGTCCACGGTCGAGGTCGAGAACATTCACCATCAGATGGAAGGCACCGGCTCGGTGGCTCGCGCCGTCCGGCGGGGCAACCACCAGACGGCGGTTCCCCGACTGCTGGCGATGCTTTGCGTCCTGGCGGTATTCATTCCATCGTTCTTCATGCAGGGCGCGGCACAGGCGCTGTTCGTCCCGCTGTCGCTGGCCGTCGGCTTCGCGATGGTGACGTCCTACCTTCTGTCCAGCACGTTTGTGCCGGTCCTTTCGACCTGGCTGCTGCGGCACCATCACCACTTCCGGACGGAAGCGAACCGGCCTCGCTCCCTGTTTGATCGCGGCCGCGTCGCCTACGGCCGGGCCGTGGGCGGTATCCTTCGCTGGCGGTGGATCGTCGTGCCGGCTTACCTTGCCGGCACGGTCGCGGTGATTGTGCTGGTGGGCCGGTCGCTCGGTCTGGAGATCTTTCCCCGGGTTGATGCCGGGCGGTTCCAGCTCCGGATGCGGGCGCCCGACGGCACCCGCTACGAGAAGACGGAGCGGTTGGTCATCGCGGCGCTGGAGACAATCAACAGGGAGGTCGGACGCGACAAGGTGGCGATCTCGCTTGGCTACGTGGGGCTCATCCCGTCGAGCTATCCGATCAACGCGATCTACCAGTGGACCGGAGGGCCCGAGGAGGCGATCCTCCGCGTGGCCATGAAGGACGGGGCGAATGTCGATATCGAGCGGCTCAAGGAACGGCTCCGCGACGAGCTGGCGATCCGGTTGCCAGGCGTGCGGCTCTCGTTCGAGCCGGCGGATATCGTTAGCGAGGTGATGAGCTTCGGCTCGCCCACTCCGGTCAACGTCGCCGTTACCGGGCCGAGCCTCGCCGACGATCGCGCCTTCGCCGAAAAACTCCGCGAGGAGTTGGTCGGGATCCGGTCGCTCCGCGATCTCCAGTATGGCCTGTCGCTCGACTACCCGACGATCCGCGTCGATATCGACCGCGAGCGCGCGGGCCTCAGCGGTGTGACGGCCGAGGACGTTGCCCGCTCGATTGTGGCAGCCACCTCGTCGAGCCGGTTCGTGGTCCCCAATTACTGGCCCGACCCCAGGTCCGGTATCGGCTACCAGGTGCAGGTCGAGATCCCCTACCAGATCATGGATTCGATTGACAACATTGGGACGGTGCCGGTCCAGCGGCCCGGGCTGAACCGGCAGGTGTTGCTTCGAGACGTGGCCCAGGTCCACTCGGGAACCATGCCGGGCGAGTATGACCGCTACAACATGAAGCGGTCGGTGAGCCTGACGGCCAACATCGCCGGCGAGGACCTGGGTCGGGTCGCACGCCACGTCGAGCAGGCGATCAAGCGAGCGGGCATCCCGCCCAAGGGGGCGGTCGTCGCCGTGCGGGGCCAGATCGAGCCGATGGAGGAGATCCTCAAGGGCCTGGCCATCGGGCTGGGGATGTCCATCATCGTCATCCTGCTGCTGCTCACGGCGAATTTCCAGTCGGTCAAGCTGGCGCTGGTGGTCGTCTCGACCACGCCTGCGGTGGTAGCCGGCGTGGTGCTCATGCTATGGCTCACCGGAACGACGATCAACCTCGAGTCGTTCATGGGATCGATCATGGCGATCGGCGTGGCGGTGGCCAACGCGATCTTGTTGGTCACGTTCGCCGAGGGGCATCGCCGCGAGGAAAGCGCGGAAGCCGGCCAGGCCGCGGTGGAAGGTGCCCAGGGCCGTCTGCGACCGATCCTCATGACCAGTTGCGCCATGATCGCCGGCATGGTGCCGATGTCGCTGGGCCTGACCGAAGGGGCCGAGCAGACGGCGCCGCTCGCCCGGGCAGTGATCGGCGGCCTGGTCGCCGCGACGATCGCGACCCTGACCGTCCTGCCGACCGTCTTCGCGCTGGTGCAGGGCAAGGCAAGTCGTGAGTCGGCCTCGCTCGATCCCGATGATCCCGCCAGCCCTCACTTCCATGAGGAGGAAGCGGAAGCGGAAGCGGAAGCGGAAGCGGAAGCGGAAGCGGACGGACAGGCCCCGCCCTCTTTCAATGGCGAGCCGCAAGGACTCCAGCCCCAGATCTCTCCCGGCGGGCCGAGGCTCGCCCATGAATCCGGCGACGAAGCGAGTCCTTGATCTCCAGCAGGAACCGATGTCATGCCACGTACGGCCCTCTCCTTCATCAATGGCCTCGCGAGTGTGGTGATCCTGCTGGCGATGGCGGCCGGCTGCGACCGCGCCCCGGAGGACAAGGTCGGCCAGCCCGCGTTGCGCGTGACCCGCGTCGAGGTTATCCATCCCGAGCGGCACACGGTTCGCCGGAGCGTGGGCGAGCCTGGCGAGCTCCAGGCGTTTGAGACCGCGACGATTCATGCCAGGATTCCGGGTTACGTCAAATCATGGACCGCCAACATCGGCACTCACGTCAAGAAGGGCCAGGTGATCGCCGAGCTCTCGGTTCCCGAGCTGGAAGCGGACGTGCAGCAGAAGAAGGCGGCGATCGACCAGGCGATCGCCAGGCGCAGACTGGCCGGGGCCGCGGTGAAGGTGGCCGAGGCGAACGTCGAGGCCGCCAGGGCGAACCTCACGGAGGTGCAGGCCGGCATCAAGCGGGCCGAGGCGGACCTCGTTCGCTGGCAGGCCGAGTTCCGGCGTGTCGAGCAACTCTTCAAGGACCGGGCGCAGACCGGCAGTCTTGTCGACGAGACGCGCAATAAACTCCACTCGGCGGAGGCGACGCGCGACGAGGTCACCGCACAGGTCACATCCGCGGAGGTCGCCGTGATCCAGGCCCGCGCCGCGCTGGAACAGGCACACTCCGATGTCGGTGCCTCGGCCGCCGCCATCGAGGTGGCCCAGGCAGAGGCGCGCCACGCCGAGGCGCTGCTGGGCTTTGCCCGGATCGAGGCACCCTTCGATGGGATCATCATTCAGCGAAACGTCGACACCGGCGACCTGACCCAGCCCGGTGCCGATCGGCCCCCGCTGTACGTGATCGCCAGGTCCGATATCGTGACGATCTGGGTTGCCATCCCCGAGGTTTTTGCCCCCGCGGTCAATCCCGGCGACCGCGCCGAGGTCAAGCTCCAGGCGATCCCCGGCCGGATCATCCAGGGGAAGGTCACCCGAATCTCGTGGGCGCTCGACCCGAAGGTGCGGACCCTGCGCGCCGAGATCGACATCCCCAACCCGGACGCGAAGCTTCAGCCCGGCCTCTATGCCAACGCGATCATCATTGCCGAGGAGCATCCGGATGTGATGACCCTGCCGGTGACGTCCATCCTGAGCGAACAGGGGAAGGACTACTGCGTCGCTGTCGTCGAAGGCAAGGCCGTCCGCCGACCAGTTCGGATCGGCCTCAGCGATGGCACGCGAACCGAGGTCGTGTCGGGGATCAACGAAGGCGAAGCCGTGATCAGGGCCAACGCCGCCTCACTCGCCGACGGCCAGGTCGTCGAGGTGATCGAGCCGCCGTTGCCGGCTCCGGCCCCGGCCGGCAAGCGGGGAGGAACGGCTTGACCCTGCCGGCTGTAGCGATCGCGCGAGGGCGTTTGTCATCTCGACCGCGACGGTCGGGATAACCGGTGATTCTGGATTCCGATATCGGCCGATCTGATGAGAGCGTCCCGCGGAGCCGGGCGAGAATGACGCTGTCGGCGGCGACCGAGTTCAGTCGGAGGACGGAGCCTTGGCATCACCGAAGTGCCGCCATGGATGGGCCGCCAACCTGACGATGGGGGTTGTTGGATCACTCATGCTCGGCCATCCGGCGGTCCTTGCTTTTGGCCAGGATCGAGGAGCGGCAGAGATCGCGCCACTGAGTCCAGGCGCGGTGCGGATGACTCCCCGAGCGGCCGTCGCGAATCTGCCCGAGCTGCCCCCGCTGCCGGAGGATCTGAGGCCGTCCAGGTCGGGTGGAATGGCGGAGCTGAAGGATCCGGGCACGACGCTGGTTCCCGGCCAGGTTGTCCAGCCGATCGACCTGGCGAATGTGCTGCGGCTGGCCGGGGCGCGCGACCTGGACATCGCGACGGCGCGGCAGCAGGTCTTGGACGCGGTGGGTGCCCTGGACCAGGCGCGGGGGCTCTGGCTGCCGAGCCTGTTCTCTGGTCCGACGTACTATCGCGCCGACGGCCAGGTCCAGGAGATCAACGGCAAGGTCATCACGGTCGATCGCGGCTCGCTGTTCATGGGCACGACGGCCTCACTGGCGAACAGCTTCCCGGCGGCGCCGCCAGGTACGGGCTTTCCTCCGTTGAACTCGCTCAGCGGCGTGCTGCGGTTCTCCGACGCGATCTATGGAGTGAAAGTGGCGAAGCGGATCATCGCGGCCAACAAGGCGGGGGTGGCCGCTGCGACAAATGACGCGCTG
Organism: Planctomycetota bacterium; assembly: GCA_021818605.1. Taxonomy (GTDB): domain Bacteria; phylum Planctomycetota; class Planctomycetia; order Isosphaerales; family Isosphaeraceae; genus JAKAUH01. Next base: position 786 of record JAKAUH010000859.1, on the reverse strand, counting down.
CTCTCGGCGGCCGACGGGTATTTCGACCTCCAGCAGGCGGCCGGGATGCTGGCGATTGCCCGCGAGGCGACCGCCAATGCGCAGGTTCTGGCCCAGATTACCGAGAGCTTCGTCCGCACGGGTGCGGGCCTCGAGGCCGACCATCGCCGCGCGCTGACCGAATTGCGCAGTCGGCGGAGGTCGATCAAGCTGGCCGCCGGTCAACTCGAAGTTGCCTCGGCGAATCTCGTGCGGCCGCTCCTGATCGACCCGCACATCGTGGTCGCGCCGGCCGAGCCGGCCGAGACTGTCTATCGGCTGGTCGCCGATGATGTCGGGCTCGACGATCTGATCGCGCAGGGCTGGCGGTGTCGCCCCGAGCTGACTCGGGCGCGCGAGCAGGTCGAGGCGGCCATTTTCCGATTGAAGCAGGCGAACCTTCGGCCGTTCGTTCCATCGCTGGCGTTGACCTATGCCGGCGGCGGGTTCGGCGGTGGCTCCGGGTCGTTCTTCGGCAACTTCGCCACGCGCGGCGATTTCGCGGCGAGCCTGTTCTGGGACCTGCGGGGGCTTGGCATGATTGACCGGGGCGTGATTCGCCAGGCTCACGCCGGCCGGCACACCGCCGACATCGAGCTGTGCCGGGTGCAGGCCCAGGTGGCGGCCGACGTCGTCGCCGCCTTCAAGGCGCGGATCGCCTCCTCGGAGGCGATGGACGACGCGCGCGAGTCTGTTTCCGAGGCGCGTGAATCCCTGTCACTGAACCTCACGAGTATCCGTGGCGGTGGCGGATTGCCCGGCGCGACG
>JAKAUH010001017.1 GCA_021818605.1 Planctomycetota bacterium | reverse complement strand
CGGCTCGGTCCGCCCGTCCGGTCGCGACATCCGCCCGGTCCCGGCCGGCCCGATCCGCCGGACGGGCCAGGTCCAGCACCGGGTCGACCGCCGACCGTGTCGGCCCAATCGCCGGCCAAGCCGTCCGACGCGGGGCCGGGCACCGGGCCTCGCCCGACCGGGCCGTCCGAATCCGTCCCTTCCGCGGACCTGAGCCCTCCCAACCGGCACAACCGGACCAGAAAAAAGCGGGATTCTTCCAAAAACCTGAGAATAAATCCGTACAGCCAGCGTCTATAATAGGGTGTCTATCTAGGGTAACGGTGGGCTCTTTGACAATTTGAATGACGGGAAAAAAGCCATCCCGCCCGGGATGGCGGTGCATCCACGATGGTGCGCGAGGCTCGCCGTGACGACGCGCGGCGGGCCTCGCGGCATGCGTCGCGGGCAGGCGAAATCTGGCCGCCTGCTAGATCAGCGCCTTGTTGCTTGCAGCAAGGTCAAGATGAGTGCACATGGTCCCAGGCGGGGACCAGAAGGGCGCGAACCACCCCGAAATCGCGCGAACGAACCCAATCTTCATATTTCCTTCATACTCGTTCGAGGGTTTTCGGCGCCGAAACGGTGCCCTGGGGGTGGATTTCAGCAAAACGAAGCCAATTCTGCCAAAACGGCAGCCGCGTTGGCGTTCGTTTTTGAGGCAAGCGGCCAGCGATCGGGCTGCGCGCCGGGGGTGTTGGGGGCGCGTTTCGGGGGCGTGAAGCGGCGCGGATCGCCGACGAAATAACCTTCCGGGTTCCGGGGGGTAGGTGGTGGCGGGTTCTCGGGAAGCTATTTCGTCGGCGATCCCAGCCGCAACCAGTCGTGGTCAGCAGGGTGAGCAGCTACCCGGCAGTCACTGCCTCCCGGATCCGGGGTTACTGAGAAGCTACGGGAATGGTTCCGCGATCGGTCGAGGCGATGCATCGCGACGGATTCCATGCGTGGATCGGGGGTGCGGCCGCCGGAGAAGATTGCAGGGGCGTTGGGCTCGGGACCGTTCCCGGGGTGCATGATCGCGGGTATGCTGGTGAGAACCCTGTGGATTCGGAAGAGGAGGATCTCGCGTCCATGTCAGCCGTGGTCTCGTGCCAGTGCGGAGCCCGGGTGCGGTTGCCCGAGGGGGCGGTCGGGCTGGCCGTCCGCTGCCCGCGGTGCAAGGCGCCGCTCGAGGGGCCGGAGCTGGCCGTTCGGTCGGCGGCCGCACCCATCGTGGCGACTCCGCTTTCGGCCGCTGAGAGCGAGGGCGCGACCTGCCCGATCTGTCAGACGATCGTCGGGCCGGGTGAGCCGGTGATTGTCTGCCCGCTCTGCGAGCAGGTGCATCATCACGAGTGCTGGACGGATGTCGGCGGGTGCGCGACCTATGGCTGCGATAATGCGCCAAGGGCCGAGAAGGCTCTCGCCGAGGTGCCGCTGTCCGCCTGGGGCGACACCAAGAAGTGCCCGGCGTGCGGCGAGACCATCAAGGCGATCGCCCTGAGGTGCCGATACTGCGGGACGGACTTCGACACGGTCGCCCCGCTGAGCCTCAAGGATCTGCACCGCCGCGCTGCTCGCGAGGAGCGGCTCCAGTCGACCCGGACGGCGGTCACCACCCTCTTTGTGCTGAGCATCCTGGGATGCCCGGCGCCTCTGGTTGTGCTGATCGCCACGCCCTTCGTGCTGCTCAAGCGAGCGACGATCGCCCGGGCCGGTCCGGCCTACCTGGTCATGGGGTATTCCGCGATCGGGATCTCGGCCTTATATTCGATCATGTTGGGGGGATTCCTGCTGTTCTCGCGGTGAGCGAGGACGGGGCCGGACAGAAGGACGAGCCGAGTCTGGGCGAGTCGAGCCGGATCAGACGACACGAGACGTGATCGAGCGGAGGGAGGGGCCCGTGGTCGGGTCGGACGGGAGACCGCAGACCGCCTCGGCGCGCGAGGCGGGCGTGGGATGCCCCCACTGTGCCGTCGACATCGCGGCGGGCGACGCCGTGGTCGTCTGCCGGTCGTGCGGGACGGCGCACCATGAGAGATGCTGGCAGGCGAGGGGCGGATGCGGCTCGTATAACTGTGCACCGGCCCGTCGGCCCGAGCTGGTGCAGGAGCACGCCGGCCCGGTTCTCCAGATCACCGCGGTCGAGATTGACCGCGCCATCCCGATGGCCGGCGCCGGACTGCCGCATCGTCTGGCGGCAGGTGGGGGCGCCGGCGTCGGCGCCGGTGTGATTGCAGTCGGCCCCGACGGACGGCTCCGCAACCGGCCGAGCCTGCGGCCGGGACAGGTTTTGACCAGCCGGCTGGCGATCGCCTCGTTTATCTGCGGGTTGCTGGCGATCTCGATGATCGCGATCCCCGCGCTGCCAGGCATCTTTCTGGGTCTCATGGCCGTTGGCAGTGTTCGCTCCGGCCGGCGCCGGGGGGTGGGGCTGGCGGTCGCCGGGATGATGGTGGGCCTGGTCGCACTGGCCGGCTGGGGTTTCCTCATCGCGATGAACTGGAGCGGCATCGCCCACGTGCGGTTGAATGCCGAGCAACCGCCGGACCTGGCGAGCATCCGCGAGCTCGACCCGCCGCTCCAGCGGGCCATGCGGGCGAATGTTCTGATCGAGCGGCCGCTGGGGTGGTCGTTCCTCGGCGGCAAGGGGATCGGATCGGGCGTGATCCTGCGAATCGACCGGGGGGACGCGCTGCTGGTCACGAATCGCCATGTCGTCGACGACCGGCACGCGTCCGACTACGACGGCAGTACCGAGCGGCTGGGGCAGATCGGCACGGTGACGGTCCACATCCTCGGCCAGCCACCGACGGAGGGCCGGGTCATCTGGATGGCACCGGGGCATATCGACCTGGCTCTGGTGCGGGTGCCGTGCTCAAGCAGCTCGATGGGGCAGGCCGCACCCTGGCGGAAGGGGCGTTCGATGCGGGTGGGTGAGACAGTCTTCGCGATCGGCAATCCGCACGACCTCGGCTGGACCCACACCCAGGGTGTGATCTCGCAGTTCCGCAAGATGGTCTTCGACACCAGACGGATCAGGGTTATTCAGACGCAGGCGTCGATCAACCCCGGCAACAGCGGCGGCGGACTGTACGACACCGACGGGTATTGCCTGGGGATCAACACGTGGACGCATGATAAGAGCGTTTCCGAGGGAATCGGCTTTGCCATCACGCTCGACACCCTGGCCGATCTGGCTCCTCCCCCGCTGGCCGGCGTGCTGGAGACGACCGCCAGCACCGAAGGTTTGCCGGCGAGCCCGGCGTCCCCGCCGAACCCGGGGAAACCCGCCGGAGATCGTTGAGGGACCTGACGAACCGAGGACTGGATTCAATACTTCAAGGCGCCTGCCCTCGTGTCATCAGGGCAAGACCACGAGGCAACTGGCAGACGATTTGACCCGGCTCCATTCGACACGAACCGGCGGCGGCCGGAGGATCGCACCGACGATGAGCACGGTCCGGCTGAGGCGGCTCCAGGCCGACTACGAGAAGATGCGGGACTACGTCAACCGGCATCCGCGGCTGCAACTGATCCAGGCCGAGGGGACGCCGCCCGAGCGCTATCAGCTCGAGTACCGCATCCGCAGCCTGCGTCAGACCGACGACGACCTGGCGATGGCGAAGAGCCACATGGTGGAGATCTCGCTGCCGCTGAGCTATCCGCGGATGCCGCCGCAGTGTCGGATGCTCACGCCCGTTTTCCACCCGAACATCGCGCCCCATGCGATCTGCATCGGCGACCACTGGAGTCCCGGCGAGCCGTTGTGGTCAATCGTGGCGCGGATCGGCGAGATGATCGCGTACCAGAGCTACAACACCCGGAGCCCGCTCAATGGCGAGGCCGCGCGGTGGGTCGACCAGCACCTCGACGAGTTACCGCTCGACGCCGTGAGCATGATGCCGGACGACCCCGGTTCGTCGGCCGCCGCTGTGACTTCGCAGGCGGCTCCGGCCGCGGCTCCCTCCCGGGCGATGCCGGCTTCTCGGCCGTCGGTCATGCCGCATCGCGAGGCTCCGCCGCCGATCCCGCCGTCGTCGTCGAGGCCGTCGCCTGAGGTCGCGGCGGCATCGTCCGCGGCCGAGGGCCGGCGTTTCGCCTGCCCGAGCTGCGGCTCGATCGCCCGCTGGCGGCCCGAGGTCGCCGGCAAGCAGTTGCGTTGCCCGCGGTGCAAGGCCGTGTTCCGCTGCCCCCTGTGAATCGATCACCCCCCATGCCCGCCGATCGACCGACAGCCGAGGTGGACGAGTCTGCGGCCGCGAATCCGGCTGGTCCGGCATGCGCGTCGAGTAGCGGTGCCGCGTGGAACATTTCCGAGTGGATCGAGGACAGCGCCGATGGCGAGATGGCGGCCGACGTGGAAGCGAAGTTGCCCGGGCCGCCTCAATGTCCACCCAACTCGTGGCGGGCCGAGGCGCGCCGGCATCGCGAGGTGCTCGTCGTGAGCTGCCTGGCCATCGCGGCGGCCTTCGCGATGGTCGAGGTCCCCGGCGGGCGGGTTGCCTTTCGTGGGTTCACGAATTATCCGCTGCCGCATGCCTGCGCGTCGCGGGCGATCTTCGGCTGGAAGTGTGCCGGCTGCGGCCTGACGCGGTCGGTCATCCACCTGGCGGAGGGAGACTGGCGATCGTCCTGGCGGTCGCACCGGCTGGGGATGCTGATGGCGGCGGCGATCGTGTTGCAGGTCCCTTACCGGCTGCTGGCTCTGCGACGTCCAGGTCGGCCGCCGATCCCGGCCGGCTGGATGAGCGCGGCGGGACTGGCGCTCATCGCGCTGCTGCTGCTGAACTGGCTGGTGGAGGTTGTGACGGCGCGCGTTGGGTCGGTATAGTGTCGGCACGATCCCCGGCCCGATCGGGCACGGTGCCCGAGAGACAGGGCGGCCCGCCGGGAGCAGGGCAGTGGAGCTGGGAGGACAGGGCGGATGTCCGAGGCGACGACTCCGATCGAGGTCAACCCGTTGCGTGAGGCGTTGCCGCGGACGCGCGTGCCCGAGCCGTGCACGATCGTGCTCTTCGGCGCGACGGGAGACCTGGCTCACCGCAAGCTGGTGCCGGCGCTGTTCCGGCTGGCGCAGGGGGGCAACCTGCCGTCGGAGTGTGCCATCGTCGGCTTCGCCCGCCGCGACTGGACCGATGAGGCCCTGCGGGCCGAGTACCACAAGAGCCTGGCCAGGGAGGTCGGCGGCCCGGACTTTGACGAGCTCTGGGCCCAGTTCGCCAGTCGGCTGTTCTTCGCGTCGGGGACGTTCGACGATCCGCAAGCCTACTTCAAGTTGCGGCAAACCCTCGAGGCGCTCGATCGCAGCCACGGCACGCGCGGCAACCGGGTGTTCTACCTGGCCGTCGCGCCCGAGTTCTTCGCCACGATCATCAACCACCTGGGCGGCGCCGATCTGATCTATCCCTGGCAGGAGGAGCATCCCTGGAGCCGGGTGGTCATCGAGAAGCCGTTTGGCCACGACCTGGAGAGCGCCCGGGCGCTCAATCTGGAGGTCTCGCACGTTCTCGACGAGAGCCAGGTGTACCGGATCGACCACTACCTGGGCAAGGAGACCGTGCAGAACATCCTGGCCCTGCGGTTCGGCAACACGATCTTCGAGCCGCTGTGGGACCGGCGCTATGTCCACTCGGTGCAGGTGACGGTGGCGGAGGAGGTTGGGATGGCTGGCGGGCGCGGGGCCTATTACGACACCGCCGGCACGATCCGCGACATGGTCCAGAACCACATGATGCAGTTGCTGTCGCTCGTCGCGATGGAGCCGCCGGTGGACCTGTCGGCCGACGCGGTGCGCAATGAGAAGGTCAAGGTGCTCCAGGCCCTGCCGCGCTGGACGCCGGAGGACGTCGATCGCAACGTCGTCCGGGCCCAGTACACCGCCGGCTCGATCCACGGCGCCGAGGTCCCGGGCTACCGCGACGAGAAGGGGGTCGCGCCCGACTCGCGCACGGATAGCTACGTGGCGATCCGGCTGGAGCTGAACAACTGGCGGTGGGCGGGCGTGCCGTTCTTCCTTCGCACCGGCAAGCGGCTGCCGAAGCGCGCGACCGAGATCGCGCTCCAGTTCCGCCGGCCGCCGACGGAGCTCTTCGACCCCGAGTCCGACGGCCAGCCGGGGACGAATCAACTGGTGCTGCGGATCCAGCCCAACGAGGGCGCCAGCCTGAGCTTCGAGGCGAAGATCCCCGGCTCGCGGCGGCGGCTCCAGGAGGTGCGGATGGACTTCCGCTACGGCACCGCGTTCGCCGTGCCGCCGCCGGAGGCTTACGAGCGGCTGTTGCTCGACGTCATGCTGGGCGACCAGTCGCTGTTCACCCGCACCGACGAGGTCCAGAGCGCCTGGCGGTTCATCACGTCGATCCTCGACGCCTGGAACCGCCCCGGCGCCCCGGCGCCGGTTGAGTACCCCGCCGGGAGCTGGGGCCCGCACGAGGCCGACGCCCTCATCACCCGCGACGGCGGGCGCTGGCGGAGGCTTTGAAGAGATCGCGAATCCTGCCTGGGGAGCGCCTGATGTCCTCGACCATCTGGACCGAAGCCGATACGGAACAGGCCCTGAGCATCTGGGCCGACTATCTGAGCCGGCACGACGTCACAACCGAGATCGGGCGGACGGCGGGGATCGACCCGGCCAACGGCCGCGTTTGGTTCGGCGAATCGGCGGCGGACATCTGGCAGCAGCGGCAGGCCGAGGGCGCCGAGACTCCGGTCTACTGCGTACGGGTCGGGTACGACTATTACGTTCGGAAAGGAAGACGTAGGTGATCACGGGTTCGGTGACACCGGAAGGTATTCCGGTCGTCACGCTGACCCTCGCGGGAGAATCCTGGACGGCCATCATTGACACCGGCTTCAACGGCGATCTCGAACTGCCTGGCCGTTTGCAGCCCTTCGTCAATGCGCGGTTTCTGTGCCGGAATCGTTCGTTGCTCGCGGCCGGGCAGATCATCGAGGAGGACAGCTATCTGGTGGACTTCGCCTTTGATGGGGAGAATGGCCTCGCGGAAGCCACGTGCGCCGCACACGACGAGATCCTGATCGGGACACACCTCCTGCGCGGGTTTCGCCTGGAAATCGACTTCCCCGCCCAAACGGTTCGATTGGAGCGAGTGGTTTGAACCCCACGGGCTCGGGGCCCGTGGAAGGGAGGGCGTGAAATCTTCGAAGCATGCTGATGCACGCGATGGGGCTCGGCGGCCTGGAGAGTCGAGGCCGATCCATCGGACTGGGGCTCACCGCGTCGCCGCCGCGGAGGCCGGTTCCGGATTCCCGGGCAGGAGGTGATCCAGGGCGAGCTCGCGGAGGATACGTCGGGCCCGGCGACGGCGCAGCCCTCGCCAGATCGGCTTGATGGGCCAGGTGTGTAGCCAGGTTACGCGGAAGGCTCCTCGGAAGGTAAGAAGGTAAACTGGTCGCGTCGCGTGGTGGAGCAACAACCCGGCCTCGGCGATCCTGGCAAGCATCCGCCGTTGATCGGCCCGCAGGTATTCTGCTGGGTCCTGGATCCTCGGCCCGGAAGGAATGCAATCGCCCGCATAGTATGCAACGCTGGCTTCGTGGATCTCGTATAATCGCCGCGGGTCGCTGACCCACGGGAAGCACATCGATCCCCTGCGGAAAAAGAGCGGCGGGTAAATGATCGAATTCTCGCTGTTGTCTGTGATCAGACAGGTCCCGTCGGTGAACTCGGTCAAGAAGGCGAGGAAGGGCCGCAGTTCCCTCGTGGGCCCCACTCCGACGACCGTCGTGATCCGCTGGGCGGTTCGTTGTGAGCGGTCGTTCTCGAAAAGCGAAACATATTGGGTCAGATTTGAGACGGAATCAGCGTTGTGGAAATGGCCGAGTGACCGGAAGCCCAGGGCTTCCAGCCTGGGGACGGTCGTGGCGATGTCCCTGGCCGCCTGCGGGGAGATCTGGTCGGAACACGGGTCGATTGGTTCGTAGCCGGGATCGTCTCTGTACCAGCAAATCCGTTTGATATTAAGGAGCGCTCTGAACAGGCCAAGGGTCATCACGACCAGGAGCATCGAGAGGCAAGGCACAAGAGTCAGTTCCCTGGAAACCAGGGCGCGGAGGAGCCAGGCGTAGAAGGCGACGACCGCGACGATCACCATCAAATCGCCGATCGTCATTCGCGGCCGGGTCGGGGCCGGGCCGGCGGAGGGCGTGGTCCGAGTGGACATGATGGTCGATCCGGAGGCCCAGGGATGGTAACGCGAGTCCGAGAGGAGGTGCCCTGAGTTCTAACCGCTGCCAATCGAACAATCGAGACCGCCGTGTCCGCACGAGCTGAGATTCGCGAGGTTCTCGCCCGTTGCGGCGCTGGGCCGCTATGATGGGAACTTTGATGAGGTTACATGGGGAGGGACGACATGACCCAGTCCGACGCGATCACCGACTCGTTCCTGGCAGGGCAGGGGATCCCGGTCGAACTGGCGGAGGTCGAGACCGAGCTGACGAACCTGTGGGGCACGGCGGCTGAGGAAGCCGGCGCACCCGAGGTCGAGAACCCGCACGTCACGCGGATCGCGCTGGCGAATCTCGTGGTCGAGAGTATCGAGGGGAGCTGCGACCCGCTTTGCAGCGTGGTCGAGACAGTGGTCGCGCGGTTCCCCTGCCGGGCGATCGTGCTGCGCGGGTCGGACGACCCGGCGCGTCGGATCACCGCCGAGATCTCGGCGCTCTGCCATCTTCCCGC
>JAKAUH010000138.1 GCA_021818605.1 Planctomycetota bacterium | reverse complement strand
CCAAGACGCGCTGTCGGAGATCTTGAGAGTAGGCAGACATGGGTCACCTCCTCACAATATTCTCCGTTTAACTCGTATGCCATGCAACCGCAAGGCGCTCTAGTCGTCGCGCTCCGGGGCGGACGCGCGGCCGTACTCCCCGTAGCCCCGGAGGAGCATCGAGCGAGTAGACCCGAACCCGTACCGGTCGCCGTCACTTGCTATCAGGGCGATCTCCGCCCGCAAGGAGGCCACCTCACCGGGCGGCACGTCGCGTGCCCGGCAGAGGTCGTCTAACCACAGCACCGCGTCGCGGGAGTCGCGGCGCTGGTCGAGTAGGGCGAAGTGGATCAGCCGAAGCCTGAGGCCGGCCGCGGCGGTTGCACCGGCGGGCGGGACCGCCGCCCAATAGAATGACGGATACTCGTCCACCAGCGCCCTGACCGCCCGCCGTTCCGCTTCCGCCGCGGTCGCGTATCCGTGCAGGATATCGAGCAGCAGGGCTTCGGCATCCTCGCGTACACCGGCCTCGTCGAGGGGCGTAAACCTGCCAACTTTGCCGGACAGTCGGGGGTCGGATGGATCAACCGGGCGATTGGCGATCGGGCGGATCGCCGCGTCGAGGCGGGCCAGCTCCGACCGCCAACGCTGTATATCGACCATGGGGCACCTCCGGCCGGCTAACGACAAAGATCAGCGGCCCGCGCCAGCGGGTCCGCTGCATCGCCTCGTTAGGCGAAGACTCGGCCCACAGGTACACTCCAGCCAGGAACCGCGGGCTCGGCATCGGCCTGTTGGCCGCGGATGAAGATCTCCGCTCGATGGGGAGAATTCCTACGATACTTCCGAATCACTTCATTGACCGGATCGACGTCCCACACGACCGACGTCCCTGCCTCGAAGTAGTCGCCCCGCTTAGCTTCCATCTCCGCTTCGGCTGCATCGCCATAGTCGTTCTCGCTCCGTACCTCCGCAGCGAAGGTCGGTGGCCCGGGGAGGAATCGCATCGGATTGGACGGGAGTGGCCCGAGATAATAAGCGGCGTCCGGAGAGAACGACTCGCGCCCGGACGATAACATCGGGACAGCAAACCCGACATTGTCCGGTAGAGCGACGCCTTGGCCGATCGCCTCGGCGTGATCGTCGAGGCTTCGGAAGATCCGGGCACCGACTCTTCCGGGACGGAAGCCCGTGGGCATAAGGTGGACGATCCTTCCGTTGATCAATTCGGCCTTGCCCTCCACGCTAGAGAGGTCATCCAACGTGGCGGCCACCGGAGTTGCGGAGGACATGCGATTCCCCGTGTGGTACAAGGATAGGGATCGGTCGGCCCCATCGACCTCCATCCTAGCAGCGACAGGAATTCCGAGCAACCGCGGCACGGCGACTCGATCCGAGACGGAAGCCGATCGTCCCAACGCAGCGACACGAAGCAGGTCCAATCCACTGGATCGCTTCGTTAGGCGACGCCCGTGTCTTCCTCGCCACTGAGCCCGAAGTTCTCCATAAACTCGGTGAAAAACTCAATGGCTTCCTCGCCCCAGCCCTCCGCTTGCGCATGCGCGGCGACCCGGTCGAGTTGCTCCCGAATCGCTCCGATTCGCCGGGCCGGGAGCCGACCCAAGTAGAAGCCGACGTGTTCCATCGCCTCCACGGCCGAGTCGGGGTCGACCGCCTCATCGACCGACAGCTCCAGGAAGGCCGCGACATGGAGCAGGGCCGACACGATCGGGTCCACGCGAAGCGATGTCGGCAGCGGGGGCATCACATACGCGATCTTCTCGATCCACTCCGGGCCTTCTGCCATCCTTAGAACTCCCACTGGCTAACGATAAAGATCAGCGGGCGGCCGTAGGCCGATCCGGTGGATCGCCTCGTTAGGCTCGTACAACTGTCGATATTCCTTGCCCTACATAATGTTCACAATTGTTTATATCATCTAGGTCCCCTTTTCTGGTCCCGTCCCATTTCCCCTTTTTTTCTCAGACGCCGCTGTCTCCAGTGCCGTCGATAACGCTGCAACCCACTGCGGGGGCGTCATGCCCACGTAGCTTGGCTCGAAGTAACACCCAATTTCAATCAACGCCTGGGCCGGATTCGCACGAAAGTCGTCGTCGTTGTTCAACGCACGCAACTCGTCCGAAGCAAGACGGACGGCTTGAGGCGGGTTAGCCGCCACGAAGGCACGCACGACTTCCTCGAACGTGGCGTGTTCATCGTGCCAATCCTGATGGAAGTAGGCTCCCAGGAAGTTGGCCAAGTATTTATAGTGTTGTTGGTTCATGGCACCGGAAACGCGGTGATGATTCGGAACCCTAAGGGAGACGCATCCCGTTGGAAGATGACCCGCACCGACTGAGCGTGGGTCGAGCCTTTTGCGCCGCGAGCTAGAGCGCGTTGCAGATGGGTGGCTCACGGAGGGATCGGGCCGGCTACACGTCTCGACCGGCCGGGCTCCGAGCCCCCGTCAGGGGGCGATCGGACGTAGCCGGGAGGCGTCAGCCCTCCAGGCTCGGACCGCAGCGCCTCACATCCAATCCTCTCGACGGTCCCACCCGGCCGCGACCCCGCCTGGCGGGGTCGCGGCCGGGTGGGTGACCGATGGCAGGGAGATGAGGGTTCGTCTGGCGGTCCGGGAGCTGACGCCCCCCGGCCACGTCCTGGCGCCCACTTCGTGGGCCCGGGACCGACTCGAACCTCCATCTCTCGCCCGTGCGCCACGCAACGGCAATGCGCTCTAGCTTCCTTCGAGAAAGGCTCGATCGCCCCGGACCGACCTTTGCCGAGATCGTCGCCCCTATCGCCGAGGACTTCCGCCGAAGCGGCATGACCGAGGACGAGCTCGACGCGCTGATCGAGCAGGAGCGGCAGGCCATTTGGGACGAGAGTCAGCGTTGAGCCGCCGCGTGGTCTTCGACGCCATGGTCTTCCTCCAGGCGGCGACCAATTCCCGGTCAGTCTCGTGGGCTTTTCGACCTGTCGCCACAGCCTCCCATCGTGCGGCACAGGTTGCGGCGGGCGCCCCCGTTCAAAAGAACTCCATCAAGATCACATAGCTAAAAAACAGGAAGATGTGCACCAGGCAGAGGACGACCCCCGACAACGAGAGCAACGAGAACCTGGCCCGGCGCCTCCAGGCGACGTGGCAGCCGGCGACGCCCAGGAACACGCCGGCGATCGCGGCGATCGCGCAATCCTTGCTCGGCACGTAATAGGGCGCCGCGCCGGTGATCGCGCGCTCGTTCCAGTCCGCCAGCGGGCGGCGGAGCATCCCCGCGAACAGCGCGACCAGCAGGACCACGCCGATCGACGTGGCGAGCGAGCCGAGGGTCAGAGTGATCAGCGTTTCCCGCAGGCGCGGGGCGCGTTCACCTGCGCGCGGGTCGGACGATCCCGACGGAAGCACGAGCTGGCGCCGGTCCCATTCCGGGAGCATGAGCTGCGGTGCATTGTGATCCATGAGCATGAGACCATCCGATGGTCAGTGGCTCCTTGCGACCCATCCGGGAAGGAGGCGGGGAGGCAAGAATGCGGGCCACATCTGACATCTGACGTCTGGCGACTGCCGTCGCAACGAATGGGTTCATGCTAATCAGAAATCGGGCCGGAGGGAAGACCGGCGTGCCCGACTTCACGCCGCTTCGGCCGGCCAGCTCCGGGAGCCGCCGGACTCCCTGCGCCCTCGCCCCTTGGCGGCGGTGGGAGATCCACTATGATGGAGCCCGACGAGGCAAGTCGCCTCGCGGAGGAACCAGCGCCGATGCAACACGATCCGACCGCGGTCGCGGAGCCCGAGGAAGCGGCTACAGACGGGGTTGCCGAATCTCCAGGAACGAAGACGAAGGCGAAAACTGAACCTGAGGCCGGGACGATGACCGCCCAGGTTGGCAAGGTCGAGCGCCTCACCTCGATCGACGCCCTGCGGGGCTTCGACATGTTCTGGATCGTCGGCGGCGACGCGGCCGCCCGGGCGCTCTGCGGCTGGTGGGGCACGCCGCCGGCGATGGCCCTCCAGGAGCAGTTCGAGCACGTCGACTGGCAGGGCTTCCGCTTCTACGACCTGATCTTCCCGCTGTTCCTGTTCCTGGTCGGCGTAGTCCTGCCGTTCTCGCTGCGGAAGTATCAAGCCGAGGGCCATCCTCGGGGCGACGCCCTGATCCGGACCGCGCGGCGAGTGGTTTTGCTGTTCCTGCTGGGGCTGGTCTACAACGGGTTGTTGCGATTCCATTTCGACACCCTGCGCGTCGCTGGGGTCCTCCAGCGGATCGCCGTCTGTTATGGCATCGCCGCATTGATTTATCTATTCACCACGGTTCGCCTCCCGGTGGTCACGCTCGTGGTGATCCTGGCTGGCTACTGGGCGCTGTTAACGTTTGTCCCGGCGCCCGAGTCGCACCGCGCGGGCGACTTCTCGATCGAGACGAACCTGGCCGGCTACGTCGACCGTCATGCCCTGCCGGGCAAGATCTACGACGCCTACTACGGCTACGGCGACAACGAGGGGCTGCTCTCGACGATCCCGGCGGTGGCGACGGCGCTCCTGGGCGTGCTGGCCGGCCGCTGGCTGCTGGCGGATCGCAACCGATGGATCAAGGCACTCGGCCTGGCGGCGGCGGGGGGAATCTGCCTCGGCCTGGGTCTGGCGTGGGGCCGGTCGTTCCCGATCATCAAGAACCTCTGGACCAGCTCGTTTGTCCTGGTCGCCGGCGGCTGGAGCCTGTTGCTCCTGGCGCTCTTCTATACGGTGATCGACGTGCTGCGTCTCCGGGTCTGGTCGACATTCTTCGTCGTGATCGGGGTGAACGCGATCACGATCTACGTCGCTTGCAGGATCGTGCCGTTCGACGAGATCGCCGAGTTCCTGCTGGGCGGCGTGGCCGAGCACGCGGGTTCCTTCGGCCCGGTCGTGGTGCCGCTCGGCGTGATCGTGGTGGAATGGCTGTTCCTGCTGCACCTTTATCGCAACCGGATCTTCCTGAGGGTCTGAATTTGAATCGCCGTTGCCGCCTGGGGGAGGCCGAGCCATGCCGTCGCCGTTTCCGGGGATGGACCCGTATCTCGAGGGTTCGACGTGGATGAACTTCCACGGCCAGCTCTGCGCCGAGATCGCGCGGCAACTGGGCCCGAAGCTCCGGCCGCGCTACCTTGCCCGTCTGACCGAGCGGTTCTTCACCGAGATCGCGCTGGATGATCGCGGGGCAAGGCCGTTGTCGTCGCCCGACGTCGGCGTTGTCGAATCGGCGCCCGCCTCGGTCGGGGTCGCCGCAGTGGGTGTCGTCGAGGCTCCGGTCCGGGTGCCGACCATGGTGCCCGAGTCGGTGCTCCATTTCTCGGTCGAGATCCGCGACCGGCTCGAGCGCCGGCTGGTCACCGCGATCGAGGTCCTCTCGCCGACGAACAAGCGCGGCGAGGGACGCGAGGAGTACCTGGAGAAGCGCCGACGCATCCTGCACAGCTCGGCTCACCTGGTCGAGATCGACCTGCTTCGCAGGGGACATCGAATCCCGATGGGACGAGAGCTGCCGCTGGCTCCGTATTACGCCTACGTGGGCCGGCAGGAGATCCGGCCGGACACCGACGTCTGGCCGATCGGGCTGGACCGGTCTCTGCCGCAGGTCCCGATCCCGCTCTTGCCCGACGACGCCGACGTGATGCTGGACCTCCAGCAGGCGCTCGGGACCGTCTACGATCTCAGCGATTATGATTTGGAGATCGACTACACCCGCCCGCCCGAGGTCTCGCTCATGCCCGAGCAATCGGCCTGGGTCGACCAGCACCTTCGCGCCGCGGGGCTGCGGGCCTGACGAGCGCGGCCGTCCTGCGCGGTTTCCGGCCGGGCCGGCCGCCTGGTACAATAGCAACCGGATTCCGACCTACCCCGATCATTCCCCCCACGGCGCCCATGCCGATGCGCAACCAGCCCGCCCGATCTCACCGATACCGACGCCCGGCGATCGCCGCCGGCCTGATCGTCGCCACCGCCGCGGCCGGCCTGGCGTATTCCGTCGCCGCCGACGAGCCGAGCGCGACGAAGGCCCTCCCGCCGCCCGCGTCGCGCGCGGTCGATTACGACCGCGACGTCGCCCCGATCCTGTCGAAGAGCTGCTTTCGCTGCCACGGGCCGCGAAAGCAGAAGAGCGGCCTGGCGCTGCACCAGCGCGACCGCGCGATTGCCGGCGGGGACGGCGGACCGTCGATCGTGCCCGGCAGGAGCGCCGAGAGCCGGCTGATCCAGTACGTGGCCGGGCTCGTCGATGAGGGCCGCATGCCCCCCGAGGACGCCGGGCCGGCGCTGACGCCCGAGCAGATCGGCGTCCTCCGCGCCTGGATCGACCAGGGGGCCAGGTTCGGAGTCAAGGATGCGGCCATCGCCTCGCGTGCTGCCGCCGAGCACTGGGCGTTTCGCCCTCCGCAACGGCCAACTCCGCCGGCCGTGAAGAATCCCGGGTGGGTCCGGAACCCGATCGACGCATTTGTCCTGGCGCACCTCGAGCGGCTGGGGATGTCGCTCTCGCCCGAGGCCGATCGGGCGACGTTGATCCGCCGCGTGACCCTCGACCTGACCGGCCTGCCCCCGACGATCGCCGAGGTCGACGCGTTCCTCGCCGATGATCGCACAGATGCTTATGAGCGCCTGGTCGACCGGCTGCTCGCCAGCCCAGCGCACGGCGAATGCTGGGGCCGTCACTGGCTCGACAAGGCTCGTTACGCGGATACCAACGGCTACGAGAAGGACCGCGAGCGCTCGATCTGGCCCTACCGCGACTGGGTCATCCGGGCGTTCAACTCCGACATGCCGTTCGACCGGTTCACGATCGAGCAGATCGCCGGCGACCTGCTGCCGGGCGCGTCGGCCAGCCAGAAGACCGCGACCGGCTTCCACCGCAACACGATGACCAACGAGGAGGGCGGGATCGACATCGAGGAGTTCCGCTTCATCTCGATCGTCGACCGCGTCGCCACGACGGGGACCGTCTGGCTGGGGCTGACCGTCGGCTGCGCGCAGTGCCACTCACACAAATATGATCCGATCTCCCAGCGCGAGTACTACAGCCTGTTCGCCTTTCTCAACAACGCCGACGAGCCGGAGCTCGCCTTGCCCGACCCTGCGATCGCCGCGCGCCGCGCGGCGATCGAGCAGAAGATCGCCGGGCTCGTGGCCGGCCTGAAGGACCATTACCCGTCCGATGGACCGGGCAGCCTGAAGGCCCGCGTCGAGGCGTGGGAGCAGACGATCCACCCCGTGCACTGGACCATCCTGAAACCGACTCAACTGAGGTCGAAGAAGCACGCGACCCTGAACGTGCAGCCGGACGGTTCGGTGCTCGCCTCGGGCGACAAGCCGAACAATGATGTGTACACGGTTGAGCTCGAGGCTGATACGAAGGGTAAGCCGATCACGGCGATCCGGCTCGAGGTGCTGACGGACCCCAGCCTGCCCGCAGGAGGCCCCGGCCGCGCCCCGCTGTTCCAGGTGGGCGACTTCCTGCTGACCGAGTTCCAGCTCGCCGCCGGATCGGGTGAGGGCGGCAAGGCGCCGCGGCGGATTCGGTTCGCCGGCGCCAGCCAGGACTACACCGCGCCGGGCCGATCGGCGGCGATGGCGATCGACGGCATCACCGATACGGGCTGGAGCGTCAACGGCGCCGTCGGCAAGGACCACGCCGCCGTCTTCGAGTTGGCCGAGCCCGTCGGCGACGGCACCAGTGCGGCCGGCCCGACGCGGCTGGTCGTCACGATGCAACAGGAATACATCCACCAGACGACGATCGGCCGGTTCCGGATGTCGGCAACGACCGACCCGCGTCCAGTGAAAGCGTCGGGCGTGCCGGCGGACATTGAGGGAATCCTGCTGGTCCCCCGGGCGCGTCGCACCGCGGCGCAATCGCAGCGGCTGGAGCAGTTCTACCTGTCGATCGCCGCCGAACTGGTGAAGGCGCGCGAGCCGATCGCGGCCCTGCGGCGATCGATGCCCAGGTTCGCAACGACGCTGGTGATGCAGGATCGCCGGCCCGAGCACGCGCGCACGACGCATGTCCATCGCCGCGGCGAGTACCTCAAACCGGCCGAGCCGGTCGAACCCGGCGTGCCGGCGGTGCTCCACCCGCTGCCGAAGGACGCGCCGCGGAACCGGCTGGGGCTGGCGCGCTGGCTCGTCGCGCCGGACAATCCGCTGGCCGGCCGGGTACGGATGAACCAGCTCTGGCAGGCGTACTTCGGCCGCGGCCTGGTCACGACGACCGAGGACTTCGGCACCCAGGGCGCGCGGCCGACGCACCCCGAGCTACTCGACTGGCTGGCGACCGAGTACCTCCGCCGGGGCTGGAGCACAAAGGCCATGCACCGGCTGATTGCGACCTCGTCGACCTATCGCCAGTCCTCCCGCGCCACGCCGGAACAACTGGCGCGCGACCCTCGCAACGAGCACCTCGGCCGCGGCCCCCGGTTCCGCGTCCCGGCCGAGGTCGTGCGCGACATCGCGCTCGAGGCCTCCGGGTTGCTGGCCCCTCGCGTCGGCGGACCGAGCGTCTACCCGCCCCAGCCCGAGGGTGCCACGGCGCTGGCGTACAGCCAGTCTCCCTGGCCGACCAGCACCTGCGGCGACCGCTATCGTCGCGGGCTCTACACGTATCTCAAGCGAACCGCTCCGTATGCGGCTTCGATCACGATGGACGCACCCACGTCCGAGACGACCTGCGTTCGCCGCGAGCGGTCGAACACGCCGCTCCAGGCGCTC
>JAKAUH010000810.1 GCA_021818605.1 Planctomycetota bacterium | reverse complement strand
TTACGATCTACTGGGAGGCGCGATCAAGCTGAAGGACGAGTTGCAGATTACCTTCGACCTTGCTGCGCTGCCCGTCGCGTCGTGAAACGCGATCTGGGAAGCACAACGCCAGCGTCGAACCACCTTACGGGAGATGACCACCATGGCACGCCTGGAATCGGTCCATCCTTCGTCCATGCTCACCTCACTGGGCGACGAGCTGCGCGAGCGCACCCGGCCGATGCGCCGACACGAGGAGCGCGGGATCTCGCCGGGCCTGCTGATCGCCGGCGTGGCCGTGATCGGCCTCGGATGGTTCGCCTGGAACTACCTCGGCCCCGACCTGAAGCGTTACATGAAGATCCACTCGATGTGATATCATTGGGTAATCCGCTCCGCATGCCGAGGCCGCTCCATGAACCGTCCGCTCGTCGACCAGATTGCTGAGGCCGTGCTGTACGAGGGGTATCTTCTGTATCCCTACCGGCCGTCGGTGAAGAATCGCCAGCGCTGGACGTTCGGCGGGCTCTACCCGCCGTCGTACCGCGAGGTTCAGGCGGGTCGCGAGCCCTCGATATCGCGGACGGAATGCCTCGTCCACGGGGATGATCGTTCACGACTCAGCGTGCGCGTGCGCTTCCTGCACCTCCAGCTCCGGCGATTGGCGGAAGCGGCGATCGACCGAGGTCCCCGCGCGGATCTCGCTCCGGCCGGTCCGCTCGAGTGGCAGGAGGCGGTCGAGCGCGACGTCGAGATCGGCGAGCATTCGACAGGCACGCTCGCGGCCTCGATCGTGGTTCACGACTTCTCGTTCCCCGGCCGATGCGAGGAGGAGCCAGCCGATCCAGGTCGCGGCAAGCTTTCAGAACGTATCATCCGCGAGCAGAATCCGGTCGCCGGCCGGGTCGCCATGTCGGCCGAACTGGCCGGCGACGGTCTTTACAGAGTCGCCGTCGAGGTCTCGAACGAGTCCCGTCTACCGGACTCCGCGGCCGACGACCGCGACCGTGCGCTGTTACTGGCCCTGGTGTCGACACACGCGATCCTCCGAGTCCGCGGGGGCGAGTTCATCTCGATGATCGACCCGCCGGAACCCTGGCGCGAGATCGCGGCCGGCTGCCGCAACGTCGGAACCTGGCCGGTCCTCGTCGGCGAACCCGGATCGCGCGACACGATGCTCTCGTCGCCCATCATCCTTTACGACTACCCGCAGGTCGCGCCCGAGAGTCCCGGCGACCTGTTCGACGCCACCGAGATCGACGAGATCCTCACCCTGCGCATCCTCACGTTGACCGATGATGAGAAACGTACGATGAAGGCCATCGACAACCGCGCGCGGGCCCTGCTTCAAAGGACCGAGTCGCTCGCGCGCGAGCAGCTCATGGGCCTGCACGGAACCATCCGGGGAATGCGTCCAGTGGAGGCCACGCACAAGCCAATCCCGTTCATCACAAGCGACCGAGGCCTTCCATGAACCAACGTGATCCCTGGATCTGGAGCGAGGCGCCGCCGATCGATCGAATCGAGGTCGGCGGAGTCGAGTACCGGCCCGGCGACCGGGTCCGGATCTGGCCGCTCGGCGATGCCGACATCCTCGACATGGCGCTCAAGGGCAAGATAGCGACGATCGCGTCGATCGAGCAGGACTACGAGGACAACATCCAACTGGCGGTGACGGTGGACGACGACCCCGGCCGTGACCTGGGAGCGACCGGCCAGCCTGGCCACCGCTTCTTCTTCCGGCCCGAGGAGCTCGAGCGGATCGAGTAAGACCCGAGGTAACGCATGCCACTCGCATCGAATCGATCGCTGGCCCATCCCCGGATCCTCGTGGCCGGCATCGGCAACATCTTCCTCGGCGACGATGCGTTCGGCTCGGAAGTCGCCCGGCGACTCATGCGCTGCCCGTTGCCGGACGACGTGACCGTGGTGGATTATGGAATCCGAGGACTGGACCTCGCCTACGCGCTTCTGAGCGACCCCGAAGCCGCGATCCTGGTGGACGCGGTGCCGCGGGGCGGGCCGCCGGGTACGCTCTACCTGATGGAACCGGAGGAGCCCGAGCGCGACGAGTCGAGCAGCCTGGACGCGGTCCTCGAGGCCCACGCGATGGACCCCGTCCGCGTCATCCGGACCGCCGTTGCGATGGGCGCCCATCCCGGCCGCGTCCTCATCGTCGGCTGCGAGCCGGGAACCTTCGGCAGCGACGCCGAACCCGCGATGGGCCTGAGCCCGCCAGTCGAGGCCGCCATCGACGAGGCCATCCGCATGGTCCTGTCCCTCGTCGACCAGCTCCTCAACCCGGATGAACCAACATCCAGCACGAATCAGCCGACGACGATCAACAAACACTGAACCTTCGATCCTCGAGACCCGTCCACCAGGACCAACCTCATGCACGAACTGGGAATCGCGCAGGAGATCGTCGACATCATCGCCGAACATGCGGGCAGCGCACGCGTCACTCGCGTCGTGCTCGAGATCGGCCGGAATGCGCTGATCCTGCCCGATTCCATCCGGTTCTGCTTCGACCTGTGCAGCGAGGGCTCGGCGGCGGAGGGCGCTGCGCTCGAGATCGTCGACGTACCGGCGCGAGCCCGCTGCCGCGACTGCGGCGCCGAGCTGGTCCTCGATCAACCCTTCGGCCTGTGCAACTGCGGCAGCGCCGACCTCCAGTGGCTCTCGGGCGACGAGATCAGGGTCAAGGAAATGGAGATCGTGTAATGTGCGCGACCTGCGGCTGCTCCGACGATTCCGGGACGAAGTTGACCGACCTCCAGACCGGCGAGACCATCGCCCTGGCCGAGCCCCATCATCATCACCACGAGCACGAGCACGAGCACGAACATCACCACGAGCACGGCCGTCATCATCACGACCACGATCATTCTCACTCTCACTCTCATGAACATCGAACGGTCGTCACGCTCGAACAGGAGGTCCTGGCGCGGAACAATCGGATGGCGGAGCGGGTCCGCGGCTGGCTGGCAGGCCGAGGAATCCTGGCGCTGAACCTCGTCAGCTCGCCAGGTGCGGGTAAGACGACCCTGCTCGAGCGGACAATCCGCGATCTCGAGGGCGAGCTGGCGATCTCGGTCATCGAGGGAGACCAGCAGACGCTCACGATGCCCGGCGCATTCAGGAAGCTGGCTGCCGCGTGGTGCAGATCAACACCGGGACCGCATGCCACCTCGACGCCTCGATGATCGCCCGGGCCTTGCAGCAGCTCGACCCGCCGTCAGGCTCGATCGTGATGATCGAGAACGTCGGCAACCTCGTCTGCCCGGCCCTCTTCGACCTGGGCGAGTGGGCCAAGGTCGTCATCGCGTCCGTGACCGAGGGAGAAGACAAGCCAATCAAGTATCCGCACATGTTCCGGGCCGGCAGCCTGATGGTCCTGAACAAGGTCGACCTGCTCCCGCACCTGCGCTTCGAGGTCGATCGCTGCATCAACTACGCCCGCCAGGTCAACCCCCGCATCGGTGTGCTGAACCTCTCGGCGGAGACCGGCGAGGGCCTGACCAGCTGGTACGACTGGCTCCGCCGCGAGGCCTCGCAGGCCCGCGAGGGCTCACGCCTGGTTTGAAGGGCCTGGACATTCCCGGCGTTCAACAGCGGCTTCATGTCTCCCAATCCGGATGAGCGGAGAATGCGACGGCGCTCTGTCTCGGACGGCACACGGCTCGCGTTCCCATGTAACAGGGGCTGAGCGCGAGTCGGTCGACGCCCATGGCGCTCGGCCCATCAACAACTGAGGACCAACGACCATGGGGAACACGACGGACCGGCGAAGCCGGCGGATCTTTCTCGGCGCCTTTGGCGCGGCCCTGTTCACCACGCGCGGCCTGTTCGCCGAGCAGCTCCTCCGCACGCCCGCGCTGACCGAGGGGCCGTTCTACCCCGACCGGCTGCCACTCGACACCGACAACGACCTGATCCTCATCAAGGACAGCATCACCCCCGCCGTGGGCCAGATCACGCACCTCACCGGCCGCGTGCTCGGGCCGACGGGCTCGCCGGTCCGCGAGGCCACGGTCGAGATCTGGCAGTGCGACGCCAACCAGGTCTACCTGCACTCGGCCGACAGCGGCTCGGCCCGAGACCGGCAGGACCGGCACTTCCAGGGCTTCGGCCGGTTCACCACGGGATCGACCGGTGAGTACCGCTTTCGCACGATCAAGCCCGTTCCCTACCCCGGCCGGCCCGCGCCCCATATCCACGTCAAGGTCAAGCGGGGTGGCCGCGAACTTCTGACGACCCAGATCATGATCGCCGGACATCCCGGCAACCAACGCGACGGCATCTTCCTCTCAGCCGGCGACCTGATCGACCGCGAACTGATCCAGACCGATTTCAGGCCGATCCCCGGCTCGAAGATCGGCGAGTTGGCCGCGAGGTTCGACATCATCCTTGGCCGGACGCCCGACGAGGCGACCCTGAAGCCCGGGAAGACCGCAAGGCGGTGAGCGCCCTGGCGTCGACGTCCGACCCGTCCCAACCCCATCGATGATCCGATCAATCCCCAGCTCTCGAATCAGCGGAGACCGACGATGAAGCGGCTGGTTTACACGACGGTTGCCTGCGGACTGCTGGCGGCGATCCCGATCGCCCTGGCCCAGCAGGCCGGCGACGAACGCGCGACGGGCGGCCACTCGCGCACGAAGGCCCGCGCGAAATCCAGGGCGAAGAACGCCGCCACGAACAGCGTCGTCGCGCGAATGATGGCGTTCGACGAGAACAGAGACGGCCAGCTCACGAAGGATGAGGTCACCGACGAACGGCTCCATCGCCTGTTCGATCGGGCCGACGCCAACCACGACGGGACCGTCACGCGACGGGAGCTCACCGCGCTGGCGTCGCGCGAGCCGGCTGGCAACCGCGGCGGGTTCGGCCCTCCTCCCGGCGGACCGGGCCGCTTCGGCATGGGCCCGCCCCGGTCCG
Source organism: Planctomycetota bacterium (assembly GCA_021818605.1). Classification (GTDB taxonomy): domain Bacteria; phylum Planctomycetota; class Planctomycetia; order Isosphaerales; family Isosphaeraceae; genus JAKAUH01. Next base: position 3,814 of record JAKAUH010000810.1, on the reverse strand, counting down.
GCGAGGTGCTGCCTCCGATACTGCGCAGCCGGCTCGAGCTGACCCCCGAGCAGTCGAAGCAGGTCGACGTCCTTCAGAAGGAGGTCGACGCTCGCCTCGACAGGATCCTGACCGCCGACCAGAGGGCCCAGCTCAAGCAGATGCGTGAGCGCGGCCCTGGTGGACCCGGCGGCCGCGGCGGACCGGGAGGGTTCGGACCGTCTCCAGGCGGTGGTCCTCCGCCCGGTGGGTTCGGACCTCCGCCTGGGCGGGATGGTGACGCCGAGTGAGCCGGTATTCCAGCGGCGGTCAAGATCGTCTCCCAGGTTATCGCGGGCCGCGGTCCGTCGACCGACCCCAACGGGGTCGCGGGTCCGAGCCCGCGGTCGCCGGAGGCGCACGCCAGGTCGGCCTTCGTGAGATCCTTCCTTGCCGGCGCTCTCAGTCACCGCGCCGGGCCATCCCGCCCGGGGCGATCACCGCCCTCCCAGCAGCTCGCTGCACTGCGAGATGACCTGGGCGGCGACCTGATGCAGGCCGTATCCGCCCGGCAGGCGCACCAGCGGCTTGCCGTGGCGGATGCAGAACTGCCGGACGTCGCCGAACGAGTGACTGGACCACCGGATGGCCAGGAGCACCAGCGCGACCTCGGGCCGCGCGATGACGGTCTCGAACGACTCGATGGACTGGTGCTCCCTGGTCTCGATCCAGATGAGGTCCTTGAGGTGGAGGGCCTGTCTCAGCGTCGCCTGGGCCTCGGGGCGTCGGGCCCCGCCGATCAGCACGACGCTTCGACCCCCGAGCAGCCGGGCGGCTTCCTTGACCTCGGCCGGCGGAACATAGTTGGCCGCCACGCGTGTCGGGATCGCGCGGATCGAGAGAAAACGATCGATCTCGCGGAGGACCAGCCTGAAACCCGGCGGCAGGTCATCGATCACGGGCAGGTCATCGATCACGGGCAGGAGCAGGTCGCGGATCTCGCGATTGCTGGGCGGTACGCCCTCGCCGATCAGCTCCTCGACCGTGTTCACCACGCCCCGCCAGTCGTCGTCCCCAGGTTGCCCGGCCCGGATGCGCTGGAGCACCTCGCGAATGCCTTCGATTCGCTCCTTCTGCTGCCGCGTCTGGTCGTCGCTGGCGGTGAGAGCCTCGATCCGGTCGACCAGGTTGGACCAGTTGGTCGGATCGGCCGGATCGCCCGTTCGCATGTAGCGCTTCACGAAAATCCGGTTCCGGGCCGCCGCATCGCGCACCCGCTGATAAACCTCGAGCTGATCAGGATCCTCGGGGGCATGGAGGATCTGGAGCGCCCGCCGAAGCATCGACTGGGCCTCGGCCATGAGCGGAAGCGCTCGCCCGATCAGCCCTCGCTTGGTCCTGGCCGCGGCACTCAGTTCCAGGGCTTCGGCGACCGACTCGTAGCAGCCTCCCACGTTGTCGAGCAGCGAGAGATCAGTCCCCTCGGGCGAGTCCGCCTCGTCCAGCCAGTAGAAGCAATTGACGAGTTGTTCGGCCCACGCGTGCAGCTCAGGGGCAACAGCGATCTGGTCCATCGGCGTGTCCACGCCCTCCCAGACGCGTCGATGTGACTCGGCATGCCAGCGGATCGCCGCAGCCTTGTCGCGGCAGCGCTGGATGAGCTGGTCGAGCTCCTCCTTCTCGGCCGCCGCATGGCTCGCGGCGCTGACCGCCGGCGGCGGAGGCGCGGCGACCCTGCGCCCGAGCGTCAACTCGCGCAACGGCTCGCGGCGAAGCGGAGGGCGCGGTGGCTCGGACGGCGCAGGGGGCTGGGGCGCGGGTGAGAAGCTCGTGCCGTTCGATCTGGCCGGGTCGGCCTTATCCCTGATGTGCGCCGCCTCGACTCCGATGTCCTCAACCATCCTCGGGGTAGCCGGTTCGGCCGGCGGAGGTTCGTCGGCCGCCGCGATCAACTCCTCGCCCAACGATCGGAGCGCGGCGCGCAACTCCGGGTCGTGGCCCGCACGTTCGATCAGCCGCCGCGCCGCCTCGACCAGCTCCTTGATATCGCGGCTCTGGGCCGACGGCTCGGCCGGGCGATCGACGGACCAACCGCCTGGGAACAGCGTCGGATCGGACACAAAACGGGTGGACATCGGGCATCGCCTGGACGGTGAATGCGGGGGAAAACCAGTCGACCAGGGAACGGGGAGGGAGAGCGCCAGGTCGGCGCCCCGATCGTGGCGCGAGACCCGTCCGACGCGAATTCGCCGGCCGAGCTGATCGCCGATCCCTCCGACCCGGAGGACCGGCGCACCTCAAGCATATCGCGCGAACCGTCCTTCGCGATAGCCCGTCGGATCAATCGACTCGGCGCCAGGCCGGCGGAATGGCACATTCGATCGCCTCACGCCGATCTTCACACCCGGCCATGCCAGCACAATATCGTCGTTCCAGCTCAGAGAATCGCCGCCCAGCCGCGAACCTATTTGTGTCTCCACAGAATCGCGCCCGTTCGAGCCTCGCGAATCAGTCTGGATCTTCGAGTGCCTGCCCGTCAGTCCCCGGCCGTCCAACGTCCCTTATCGCCCCAGCTCAACTCGCCGTCCGGCCAGTTCTGCCTTCAGGCTCTCCTGGCCCCTGGCCATCGACCAGTGGTGGTTCGCCGAGCAGACCGGCCTGAACAAAAATGACAGATACCGGATCAACGGCCTGTCGGCCCGCACCCGCCAGTCGTATCGGGCTCGGGTGATCGGCCCCCGCGAGGTGATCGTCCACTCGCCGTGCCCGTCGAGGTCGCCCCAGGCGTCCAGCGCGATCCGGGTTGGCTGGCGTTTGTCCGTCACGAGGAAGCTCCAGCGCAGCCTGTACGGCAGCCAGCCCCTGGTGAGCAGGCTGACCACCTTGCCGAGGCCCTGCTCATCTCCGGGCTCCTCCACTCACGTCTTCCAAAATGGACCGACGCCCACCACCGGACCCGTTCCGCCGGGTCGTCCAGAATGTCGAAGACCTCCTCTGGCGTGCCTTCGACTTCCCAGACTGTCACGAAGTGGTACTCGTTGGCTGGCATGGTTGGATCTCCCTCGGTCACGCTCATTCACGAGCCCGCTGATGCTTTCCGATCGTATCGGCAGGACGAATGAGGCTGGAAAGCCTGGCCCATGTTTACACAGACGAAATCATCACAGGCCGCCCGGCTCGGACGCGAAAGGCGTCCGGGCGATCATTGTCTCCCAGAAGCGACTCCCCGTTTCCCGGAGACGACTCCCGCCCCTACCAAGCCCGAGCGAGATGTATGCTTGAGCAGACCCTCGATTTCCATCCAGCCACCGGATTGGACGATGACTCGTTCAGGAGACGAAGCGTACTGGCGGGACCTCGAATCCCAAGCCCATCGGCCCGAGGTGCAGGAGCTCATCCGTCAAGAGATCCAGAGGGGCACGATCCGTGTCCGTCCGGATCCCGACGGGACCATCCGCATCATCCCGGTCCGTCATGCGGAATCCCGACGACCGCGGCGATAGAAGCCCACTTCACTCTGGAGAAAATCGGTGGACTCCTATCCAGACCGGAGCCGCGCGCGAACCTTTCCGGCTCGTCGAGCGTCCATCTATTGTTACGACTGACGATCAGGCGGCAACGGCCGCCGGACGTTCGAGAGGGATGTGCTCCTGGGAGAGCAGCGAGCCTCCAAAACTCGCGGACAGGGTTCGAATCCTTGCGTCCCTGCTGATTGAGATTGCCCTTGGAGTGTGACGGAATCCATCGCACGCGACCCTCCGAAGGTCGTGGACCAGGTTCGACTCCCGGCGAGGGCACTTGATTCTCCCCGTGGGTGTGTCGGCGGCACGGCGGTCTTCGAAGCCGCAAGGCCGGG